>CAITOG010000270.1 GCA_903893955.1 uncultured Actinomycetes bacterium | reverse complement strand
TCGGCAGGGGACCCGCGAGGTCGAAGAAGATCTCGCCGAGGACCCGCCGCTGGGCGGCAGTGGGCTCGAAGGAGAGCGAGTCGAGGAATCGACGGACGAGGGTGGGCAGCGCACCTCCATCAGCATCGGCCTCCGCAGGCTCGACCGGGTGCCGGATGCCGAGGGCATCTCGCTCGAGCAGGGCCCGCCTGAGCACGAGGGCCAGCTGGAGGCGAAGCAGCTCATCGAACGCCAGGCGACGACGCGCCGGCGCAACCTCCTCCATCGATTCAGGCGCGTGGATGCCCTGGTAGGCCGCGGTGCGATCGGCGAGGTCGAGGCGATCGAGGATCTCCTCAGGAAGCGGCTCCGCGAAGCGACCTGCTCGCTCGAGCGCTTCGGCCATGAACCGACCCAGCTCCCAGCTCGTCATGCCGCTCTTGGCGGACTGGGGGTAGACGGGGATGATCCGACCGGTCTTGCGCGATCGCTCGTGGCCACCGGTGATCCCGACCAAGAGGTCCACGATGGGGTTGGTCATCTTCGGCCGGCCCCGGTACTCCTCGAGCTTGCCGAACAGCAGCACCTCGGCGCCGGGTGCCAGCTGGCGACGTCGCCAGGACTGGTTGAAGAAGGTGACCGACATCGCGCCTGTCCCGTCATCGACGTCGACCATGACCATCGACCGGCCCTGGCGGGTTCGACGGTCCGCCACCTTGGTCACCGTCGCCAAGACGACCGCCTCGTCACCGACAGCGAGCTCAGCAAGATCGGCCTGGCGAGTCCGATCGATGTAGCGCCGGGGATAGTGCCAGAGCAGATCGAGGACCGAGGTGATGCCGAGCGCCTCGAGCGCCTCGAGCCGTTTGGGACCGATGCCCTCGAGGACCCCGACCTCGATGGCGGCGAGCCTCGCCAGGGTGCGCCCCTGAGCGCCACGAGCGGCCGAGGGTGGCTCGGCCCCGCTCACTCGATCCCGAAGAGGTAGGGGTAGAGCGGCTGGCCGCCGTGGTGGACCTCCACCGCACAACCTGGTCGATCCTGCTCGAGCCACTCTGACAACCGTCGGGTGTTCGCAGAGGTCGCGCCCTCACCCTCGATGATCGTGACGAGCTCATGGTCGTGGGTGACCAATCGATCGAGCAAATGCTGCGCGCACACGACCATCGAGTCGGCGATCGAGATGATCCCGTCAGCGCTGATCCCGATCCAGTCCCCGATGGCAACCGGCCCTGCATCGGTCTCGGTGTCACGCACCGCCTGAGTCACCTCTGCTGCCAGGACTGCCGACGCCGAGTCAGACATGGCCGCCAGGTTCGGCTCCGCTGGCGACGACGGGTCGTAGGACAGCAGGGCTGCAAACCCCTCGACGATCGAGTGAGTCGGCACCACCACGACGTTGGCGCCGCAGAGCTGGTCGATCTGCTTGGCCACCGGCACGATGTTCTTGTTGTTCGGGAGGATTACGACGTTCTCGGCGCCTGTGGCCAGCACGGCTTCGACCAGATCCGCGGTCGAGGGGTTCATCGACTGGCCGCCCTTGACGAGTCGCTGGACGCCGAGCGAGCGGAAGATGCGGCCAACGCCGTCTCCGGTGACGACCGCCACCACCGCCGTCTCAGGCGGCGGGCCGGCGTGCTCCTCCTCTGCTCCGTCGTCAGCGAGGGCGCTCTC
>CAITOG010000269.1 GCA_903893955.1 uncultured Actinomycetes bacterium | reverse complement strand
GGGCACCGCCGATGAGCAGCACCACGCCGACGATGGCGAACACCGTGCCGCCATAGGCCAGGCCGCTCAGCAGGCGGCTGCGCTCGAGCCCGAAGCCTCGCCAGCGAAGGCCACCAAAGAGGCCGAGGCCGACGAACACCACCGCCATGGCGAGGCTGGCTGGGATCCCGTAGCGCTCGGGGACCAACGATGAGCGCGAGATGTTCCATGAGGCCAAGACGACGATGGTGGCGCCCAGGGCGATGAGGTCGCGGTGCGTGGACCACCACGACGAGCTCTTCGTGTGTGCGTCGCCAGCTTGGTCGACCTCGGTCACCTCAGTTGGCACCGAGGCCGTGGAGGGCCACCATGGCGGCCGAGAGCCGAGCGGTGTCGGCCGCGGTCCAACCAGCTGGGGTCGCCACCGAGTTGACGGCCTGGGCCCATGCGTCGTTGTAGTTGTGGCCATGGCCAGCTGGCGTCGAGAACCCCTCCATGAGGTCACCGGTCGTCTGGAGGAAGGTCACGATCGGGAACCACGAGACCGACGACGGGATGTCAGACCCGTGCGGATGCTCGCTGATCCATGCCGGCGGCCAGTAGATGGCCGAGGTGCTCCACCAGGTCACCGGGTCCGAGGGGTGCTGGAGGTAGACGATGCGTGATCGGCCCGACGCGGCGGTGGGCAGCTCCCCTGGCGAGTTGGCGAAGACCACCTGGGACCCATCGCCATAGGTCGGTCGCCAGACCGGCGAACCTGGATTGCGGGCTGCGGTGACCTGGTGCCAGATGGGGTTGGTGGTCGTCGGTCCGACCCACAAGATGCCGTCGGCGTGTGCGGTGGCATCGTCGACCGAGCCGGCAGCGGTGGCGCCGAGGTAGGTGTCCTCAGAGCCGAGCGACCCGAGGCTCTCGCCGAAGAGGATGAGCTTCGGCCGCTCGCCTGCCGGGAGGGCCGACCACTCGGCGTAGACCGCCCGGTTGAGCGCGGTGCCCGCTTGGGCGGCGGTGTCTCGATCCGTCAGGAAGGCGATCCAGGAGGGCAGGTACGAGTACTGCATCGAGACCATGGCGGTGTCGCCGTGCCACTCGTACTCGAACGCCGAGGAGGTGATCGGGTTGATCCAGCCAGAGCCGGTGGCGGTCGCCACCACGAGCACCTTGCGCTTGAAGCCGCCGGCCCGGGCGAGGTCCTCGACGGCGAGCTTGGCCCGGGCATCGACGTTCGAGGCGCTAGCTAGGCCTGCATAGGACCGGATGGGCTGCATCACTGGGACGTTGGGTCCGGCGAAGGCCTGGAGCTCAGCCGGCGTGGAGGTGCGAGAGACCCAGTTGCGACCCTGGAGGCCGAGCGTGCTCCACGCCACCAGTGACCCTGGGCCACCAGAGATGTCGGAGGAGGTCGGCTGGTGGGCTCCGGGCTCGGTGGTCGAGTCGCCAGCCTCGAAGGCGGCGCTGGCTCGTCCGAGAAAGGCGTCGACGACCAGCTTGTTGCCGAGGCCGATGGCCACGAACGCCACGACCACCACCATGATCACGTGCGCCACGGGCCTCGGGAGGTGGCGGCTGAGCAGCCGGTCGAGCCACCCGACGCCAGCGGCGATCAGCCGGGCGATGATGCCGATGATCACCACGACGAGCGCGGTCACCAGCAGCATCACTGGGACCTCGGTCCAGCTGATGTGGGGCATCGAGACCTCGATGCGCTGGTCGTTCTGCCAGAGCAGCCAGATCACTGACCCGCCGACGACTCCGATGATGCCGGCGACGAGGAACGCCCACCTCGCCCCTCGTCGGACCGCCGGCGAGGCTCCCGACCAGCCCAGGCGCCGGGCGATCAGCACGACGGCATGGATGGCGAGCCCGCCGATGCCGTAGCCGATCAGCAGGCACAGCCCACCGACGACGCCCTGGCTCAAGGGAGGGTGGGGGAGCAGGGTCGGCCTGAGCGACTCGAGCCAGAAGATGAAGCCCACGAAGAGCGCGCCGAGCGCGGGTGGCCGCCAGATCAGACGGCGTCGCTCGGCTGGCGGCTCATCGAGGCTGTGCGTCACGTCGGTGTCGGGCCGCTCATCGGGTGTCGTCATGAGCTCTGGCTCCTCGTGGTGGCGTCGTTGGCGGTGCCGGCGCTTTGCCCCGGTCTGTCCTCGAACACGGTCATCTCGCAACGAGCCTAGGAACGTGACAGGAGTCGGCCAGCGGATCCTTGATGGTGGAAGCGACGATCTCATGGCAGGGCCGTGGCAGGTCGCCGACTTCGTGGCGGAGGCGGTGGGATTTGAACCCACGGTGAGTTTCCCCACACACGATTTCCAATCGTGCCGATTCGGCCGCTCTCGCACGCCTCCATGCCCCGCTCGAAGCGAGGACACACGAGATTACAAGAGCCGAGGCCACCCACCCGTCCGGGGTGCGCTCGGGCGCGATCAGTCGAGGTCGGCCCGGATCTTCATCAGGCTCACGAACATGGCCGTGAGCGCCACCTGGCACCCACCCACGATCGCCACCACCGAGGGGATCAGCACGCGCATCTCGTGGGTGGTCACGAGGTTGCCGAAGCGGACTCGCCGCCACGACTGGAAGGTCGCCACGAGCCCGATGATCCCGAGTGCCACGAGGAGCAGCCCGACGAGGGCCCCTCGCTCGAAGGTGACGGCAGCCAGCTGGCGTCTCGTTCGCTCGTCCTGGGTCCGGTAGCCCTCGGTCAAGGCGAAGGATCGGGTGATGAAGTCGAACTGGAGCGCCTGGACGCCCACGATGAAGGCGCCAGCGGCCACCACCAGGCTGCCGGCTGAGAAGGTGACGCTGCCGATCTTGAGCGGACCGAGCGCCAGCACGATCCCCGCGATCAGCGAGGCGATGACGAGGACGAGTCCTGGGATCTGGAAGAGCCATCGAGGGCTGAAGAGCAGGAGGAACCGCAGGTGCCGCCAGCCGTCGTGCCAGCTGCGCAGGTGCGGGGGTCGGCTCCGGCCGTCTGGCCGCAGCGTGGTCGGGATCTCAGTGATCTCAAGACCCGCCAGCGCCGCCAGCACGATCATCTCGCTGGCGAACTCCATGCCCGTGGTCTGGAGGTTGAGGTCCAAGATCGCCTGGCGGTCGAAGGCCCGAAGTCCGCAGTGGAAGTCCTTGATCTTGAGGTGGAAGAAGAGGCGCCCGACGTAGGAGAGCACCGGGTTGCCGAGGTAGCGGTGCAGCGGTGGCATCGCGCCCGGCTCGATGCCGCCGGCGAACCGGTTCCCGATGACGAGGTCAGCGCCGTCTCGGAGCTGGTCGATGAAAGGACCGAGCGAGGAGAAGTCGTAGCTGCCGTCCGCGTCGGCCATGGCGACGTAGCGCCCTCGGGCGGCGGCGATGCCCCCTCGAAGGGCCGAGCCATAGCCAGGTTCGTCGATCACGACGACCCGAGCGCCGGCATCGATGGCGATGGCCCGGCTCTCGTCGCTGCTGTTGTTGTCGGCGATCAGCACCTCGCCTCGGATGCTGCTGCTGGACAAGAAGGCAAGCGCCTCGTCGATGCACGACGCCAGCGTCTCCGCCTCGTTGAGGCACGGCATGAGGATGGTCAGCTCGAGAAGACCCTGATCTTGTACTGGCGTCGTCACGGCGAACCCCTCAGTTGACCGTGGAGATGTTAGACCATGGTCCCCATGGTCCCCTTGTCGTCACAGCAATGGGGCGCGGCCTCGTGACGGCTCGCGCCCGGTGGCTTCTCGCCCTGTCGTCGGTCGGGATCGTCGCTGTCATCGCTCGGGTGATCGGGACCGTGCTGGCGCCTCAGGCCCTCTACTTCCCTGATTCGTGGTGCTACGTCATCACGAGGGCGGTGCGACCCTGTCCAGCGCACGAGCCCGCTATCAACGGCTTCTGGCGAATCTTCACGCTCGGCTCGCTCACCGAGGCGCACGTGCTGTGGGCACAGGCGATCCTCGGCGTAGCCACCGCGCTGCTCCTGACGTGGTGCCTGCTCCGGCTGTGCCGCTGGTGGCTGGCGATGCTCGCCGGGATGGTGTTCGCCATCCTGCCTCTCCAGATCTGGCTGGAGCGCTCAATGCTCACCGAGACCGTCGAGACGTTCTTCCTGGCGCTCTTCCTTGCCACCGCCTGCTCAGCGATCCGCGCCAGGCGACCAGCCCCGATCCTGGCCTGGACCGCCATCGCGGCGGCGTCGCTCGGCTGTGCTGCGGCGGTCCACACCGCAGCCCTCTTGCCGGCGGTGACCTTGGTGACAGCGCTGATCGTCCTTGTGCTCTGGAAGTCCGCGGCAGCGGTGTCGAGCCGGCTGCTGCGCTACGCGGCCTTGCCTGCCCTGTGCATCGTGAGCCTGGTGGCGCCGACCATCCCGACGCTCGTGACCTATCACCGGTGGTACTCGATGTGGACGACCGACCCCGCCCAGGCGTCGTTCCTCGTGACCAGATGGTCGCCGATCGTCGACTGCACGCCGCCCCCGGGCGCGATGGGCCGGACCCACCACGTGTTGGCGGTCGTGTGCGAGCAGCGAACCTTCCTGTCACCCCCCGGGTGGAACCAGGACCTGCTCTGGCGGCCACCGCTCGGCCACTGGGCGCTCGCACTCCGCAGCATCACCCCAGGCGAGTTCGCAGCGACCCAGAGCCAGCTGCTCGGGGCGGTCGAGCGGGGCATCGTCGCCCACCCGCAAGCCTTCCTCAGCCAGATGTGGGCGAGCATCGTGTTTCAGATGACCGCCACCCCGGTCAACGATCTGCGCGACTTCCACGACCCCACCGCCAAGCTGCCTCGATCGGGGCCGCTCGTCGACTCGATCCGGTTCCCGAACCGCTCCTCGTGGTTCACGCTCGCCGACGAGACGCCGCACCCGCACATCGACTCCTCGCTGCGCACGCTCGTGGCTGGGACGACCCGGGTGCCTCAGCTGCTGCTCTGGGCCGCCATGCTCATCGCACTTCTCAGGGCGATCTTCTGGGGGCTGGCCGAGCTCCGACGTCGCTCAGAGGGGGCTGCGCGACCACGCCTCGGTCGCGCCCCGCCGTCTGATC
>CAITOG010000268.1 GCA_903893955.1 uncultured Actinomycetes bacterium | reverse complement strand
TTTCCCTCGGGGAGGTTGACGCCGGTCTTGCCGCCGATGGAAGCATCGACCTGGCTCAACAAGGTGGTCGCCACCGTGAGGTAGTCGATCCCCCGGTGGTAGGTCGCTGCAGCGAAGCCGGCCACGTCGCTCACCAGCCCGCCGCCGAACGCGACGACCAGATCCTGTCGGGAGAGCTCAGCGTCGACGAGACGACGGCACACCTGCTCGATCGTCGAGAGGTTCTTGGCGTCCTCACCTTCCTCGATGACGATGACCTCGAAGGGGATGCCGAGATCGAGTCCCTTGAGCCAACCTGCGTCGATGAGCGGCTGCTGGGTGATGACAGCTGCCGCCTGCGAACCCGGGCTCCGCTGCGAGATCAGCGCTGCCGCTTCATGTCGAGCGCCAGGCCCGACCACCACCTCATAGGGGCGTGGTTCCACTCCAACACCGATGGTCTTCATCGGCTCGCCTCCATCTGCTCGACGATCTCGGCCGCGATCTGCTCCGGGCTCCTCGCATCGACGTCGACGGCGAGCTGCGCAACCTCGCCGTAGTGCGCTGCACGTGCCTGGTGGAGGCGCTCGAGCGCCTCGTGCGGGTCAGCCGACAGAAGTGGACGAGACGTGTCGCGAGCGAGGCGGGTGGCGGCCTCAGCTGGACTCACGTCGAGGTGCACGACGAGTGGGACCGAGGCGAGGAGAGCCCGGCCTCGGGCAGTCGTCACCACCCCGCCGCCCGTCGAGATCACGCAAGGCAGCATCCGGATCGCGTCGCGCAGCGCATCGAGCTCGAGGTCACGAAATCCGTCCTCGCCGCGCTCGGCAAAGATGGCCGAGACCGAGCATCCTGCCCGACGTTCGATGAGCTCGTCGGTGTCGACGACCGGGAGGTCGAGGCGCTCGCCAAGAAGCCCTGCGACGGTTGACTTCCCCGAGCCCATGAGACCGACCAGCGCCAGGCCGGGAGCTCTGCTCACTCGCCTCGGGCAGCCGATGGCGTCTCACCGAGGGTGGCCAGAAAGCCATCTCGGTTTCGAACGAGCTCAGCCATCGAGTCACCACCGAACTTGCGAAGTGACTCGCTGGCCAGCACCACGGCCACCATGGCCTCGGCGACGACGCCCATCGCTGGGACTGCGGTCACGTCGGTCCGCTCCTTGAAAGAGACGGTGGACTCCTTCGTGGCCACGTCGACCGTCTCGAGCACAGGGCGATTGAGGGTGGCGAGCGGCTTCATCGCCGCTCGCAGGGTGAGCAGGCTCCCTGTAGTCATGCCGCCCTCGATCCCGCCCGCACGCGACGTGACCCGAGCGAAGCCGCCGGAGCCAGCTGCGTTCTCTGGATCCCACGAGATCGCATCGTGCGCCTCGGACCCTGGCTGGCCAGCCTGCGCGAAGCCTTGCCCGAGCTCGACGCCCTTGACTGCCTGGATGCTCATGACAGCCTGTGCCAGCAGCCCGTCGATCTTGCGATCCCAATGAACGTGGCTCCCGAGACCCAGTGGGACACCGTGCACCACCACCTCAGCGACACCCCCGAGAGAGTCGCCTGCCTTGGCTGCGGCCTTGATCGCCGTCACCATCGCGCCTGAGATCTCCGGATCGAGGCACCGCACCTCATCGGCATCGACCACATCGAGGTCGGCGGGGAGTGGGTGGCGACCGGCCGGCACCTGGACGTCTCCGAGCTGGACGGTGTGGCTCAGCACCTCGCAGCCGAGCTCAGCGAGCAGCGCCTTGGCCAGCGCCCCAGCCGCCACACGGGCAGCGGTCTCTCTGGCAGAGGCACGCTCGAGCACGTCGCGCGCGTCATCGAAGCCGTACTTCTGCATGCCGACGAGGTCGGCGTGGCCTGGACGCGGGGTCGAGAGGACCGACGAAGGTCGCCCAGGGTGCGGCGACATCTCCTCTGTCCACTTCGGCCACTCAGTGTTCTTGATCTCGATCGCCACCGGCGAGCCCAACGTCCTGCCATGGCGGATGCCACCGAGGAGGGCGATCTCGTCGACCTCGAAGCGCATCCGTGGACCACGACCGAAGCCAAGACGACGTCGTGCCAACTGGGCCTGGACCGCCGCCTCGGTGATCGGGAGCCCCGCAGGGAGCCCCTCGACGATGACGACGAGGGCTTGGCCGTGCGATTCGCCGGCAGTCAGGAACCTGAGCACGCCCACCAGCCTACGCAACCGCCGCCGGACGCCCGAGAACTCGCCAGCTCAGCTGGCGTAGTACGGGCTGTCGCCGACCGCGTGGTCTGTGACGTCGAGGATCTCGGTGAGCTCCGGGATCTGGTCTCTGAGCGCCACCTCGATGCCCTGGGTCAGGGTCATCCGCGACATCGCGCACCCCTGGCAGCCTCCAGAGAGCGCGAGGTACGCCACACCGTTCGTCTCATCCATCGCCACCAGGTCGGCACGTCCGCCGTGACCTGCGATCGATGGGTTGACATCTGCTTCGAGCACTGCGATCGCCTTGAGCGCAAGCGGGCCCTCGATCCCCTGCGCGACCACCTCTTCAGGAACCCCTGGCGCGATCTCCGTCGGACTTGGCGAGTTCGGGTTGACCATCACCAGTCCCCCGCCGCCCTCGCTCGAGAACTCGAGCTGACCGCCGCTCAGCTTCGGGACGCTGGCGGCCGGGACCACCACAGTCACACCGCCCGCCGTGTA
>CAITOG010000267.1 GCA_903893955.1 uncultured Actinomycetes bacterium | reverse complement strand
GCCGTCCCCTGGCCGGAACGGCCTAGGACTCGGTCAGGGCCCGGTACGCCTCAGCGTCGAGCAGCGCATCGGCGGAGCTGGGCTCCGACAGCTCGATCTCGCAGAGCCATCCCTCGCCGTAGGGGTCGTGGTTGATCTGCTCAGGCTGGTCCGAAACGGCCGGATTCACCGCGACGACGGTCCCAGCGACTGGTGCGTAGATCTCGGAGACGGACTTGGTGGACTCGACCTCGCCGATCGAGCCGCCCACCTCGACGGCAGCGCCGACGGCTGGCAGATCGACGAAGACGACGTCACCGAGCGCATCTTGTGCGTAGTCGGTGATCCCGACCCTGACTCGGGTGCCCTCGACGGCAGCCCACTCGTGATCGGTCGAGTAGCGGAGGTGTGCAGGGATGTCCATGGCGTCAGACCCTAATCCAACCGCTCATGGGGCAGAGCGTGCTGCCCGCCCCTCTCGCAGGGCCTCTCGCGCCGGGCCGATGTAGCTGAACAGCGCCGTCCATGCCAGCACCAGGCCGACTGAGCCCACCACCCAGGCGAACCCTCGGAACCACGCCTGCCAGGTGGCCGGACCGTGCCCGATCAAGAAGGCGGGATAGGCGGACATCAGTGCGAAGGTCCCTGCCTTGCCCACGAAGAGCACGTCGACCCGCCTGCCCCCCATCGCCGCCACGAGCAGCGTGGCGGCCGAGATGAGGATCTCCCGGGCGAGCGTGAGGCCAGCGAACCACAGCGGCACAGCGTGCACCCAGGCGATCGTGATGACCGCGGTGAGCATCAAGATCCGATCCGCCACCGGGTCGAGGACCTTACCGAGGGCCGAGACCTGATGGAGTCGTCGTGCAAGCTGGCCATCGACCCAGTCGGTGGCGCCGATGACCGCCAGCAAGATGGCGGCTGCGGTGGTCTCGTGTCGAGCGAACAGCAGCCAGCAGTAGACCGGCAACAAGGCGAGCCTGACCAGGGTCACCAAGTTCGGGACCGTCAGGATCCTGCTCTCGTCAGCGGCCTCGACGCCAAGGCCCTGGTCGTCGGCCAAGGTCAGCCGACCGTCCATGAGGTCGCAGAGCGGAAGAGTGCCGCAAGGTCGCCCTCGCCCTTCGCTTCGATCGCATCGTCGACCTGGGCCTGGAGCTTCTGCCCATACTCGGCACGCTCCACGGACCGAAAGACGCCGATCGGCGTGGGCTCCTGCACGCTCGACGACAGCCTCGAGAGGGCGAAGGCCAGCCCTGGATCCTCGGCGTGGGCATCGTGACGAAGGATCGCGTCCTCGCCCACCGCGGCCACGTCGACGATCTCCAAGTGTCCATCAGTCCGCTGGACCACGCCTCGCTCGAGCTCCTCGCCGAAGCGGATCGGCTCGCCGTGGTGGAGCGGGATGAGCATCGACGACCGGTTCGCCTTGCTCGTAATCTGCTCGAAGGCGCCGTCGTTGAAGACGTTGCAGTTCTGATACACCTCGACGAACGACGCTCCGTTGTGGGCGTGGGCCGCGGTGAAGGTCTCCTGCATGTGGGCCCGGTCCATGTCGTGGGTCCTCGCGACGAAGGACGCCTCGGCGCCGATGGCCAGGCTGATCGGGTTGAAGGGATGGTCGATCGAGCCGAACGGAGTCGACTTGGTCACCTTGCCTGTCTCCGATGTCGGCGAGTACTGCCCCTTGGTCAACCCATAGATCTGG
>CAITOG010000266.1 GCA_903893955.1 uncultured Actinomycetes bacterium | reverse complement strand
GGAAGCCCGGCGCTGATCGCCGCGTGCACCCAAGCGCTGCTCAGCTCGAACGTGGACGTGGCGAAGCTGCGAGAAGCGATCGGCACAGAGGTCTATCGACGGCTCCAAGTCGCCACGGCAGGCGAGTGCGACGACGAGGCGGTGGCAGTGATCGCGACCACCTACTTCGGCAGCCTGCTCTCTGCTGGCATGGGGCACATGGCCTATGACGAGGTGGCCGCGTTCGCGGCCCGCGCCACGCGCCTGCTTGTGGCCGGCGCGAGAGCCGGAGGAGCCACGTGAGCCTCTTCAGTCCCTACGACTACGCATTCCACGAAGACCCCTATCCGATCTACGAGCGCCTCCGCCGAGAGGCACCGCTGTATCGAAACGATGAGTTCGACTTCTGGGCGCTGTCTCGTCACGCCGACGTGCTCGGCGCCTTCCGAGACATCGACGGCTTCTCAAACGCCAACGGCGTCTCGCTCGATCCGTCGGCCTATGGGTCACACGCCAGCCAGACCATGTCGTTCCTCGCCATGGATCCTCCCAAGCACACCCGGATCCGCAAGCTCGCCAACAAGGGCTTCACGCCTCGGACCGTGGCCCAGCTCGAGGACCGGGTGCGAGAGATCACCATCGAGCACCTGGAGCCAGCCCTTGCGCACGGCACGTTCGACTTCATCGCCGACTTCGCCGGCAAGGTCCCGATGGACGTGATCTCTGAGCTCATCGGCGTTCCCCGTGCCGATCGGGCGGTGCTGCGCCGCTTGGCCGACCTCGTGGTCCATCGCCAAGAAGGGCTCTTCGACGTGCCGGTCGCTGGTCAAGAGGCTGCGCTCGAGATGGTCGTCTACTTCGCCGAGATGGTCACCGATCGGCGTCGTCATCTCGGCGATGACCTCACCTCAGAGCTGATCGAAGCTGACATCGAGGGAGACCGGCTCAACGATGAGGAGCTGATCGCCTTCTTGTTCCTCATGGTGGTCGCTGGCAACGAGACCACCACCAAGCTGCTCGGCAACGCCTGGTACTGGGCCTGGCGCAACCCAGACGAACGAGCCAAGCCGTTCAAGGACCCGGCCCGAATCTCCGCATGGGTCGAGGAGACCCTTCGCTTCGACAACTCGAGCCAGATGGTGCTCCGCACGCTCAAGCGAGACCTCACGGTCGATGGCACGACGGTGGGGGCGGGGGAGCGCGTGCTGCTCCTGATCGGTTCCGCCAACCGTGATGAGACCGTCTTCGTCGCCCCGGAGCGATACGACCTCGATCGCGACACGACCAAGAGCCTGAGCTTCGGCAACGGCCGTCACTTCTGCATGGGAGCGCCGCTCGCTCGTCTCGAGGGTCGCGTCGCCCTCGAGGAGCTTGTGCGTCGGGTCGACGACTACGAGATCGACATGGGAGGGACCCGATGGGTCCATTCGAGCAACGTCCGGGGCTTCGAGGCCCTGGCGACGACGGTGGAGGTGCGCTGATGTCACCACGGGTGGTCCATCCCGATCGACGACCTGCGGTGGTGACCGGAGCCTCGTCCGGCATCGGTCGCGCCGCTGCGGTGGCACTCGCCGCTGCCGGCCACCCCGTCGTCCTCGGCGCTCGTCGGCTGAGCGAGCTCGAGGCGGCGGCAGACGAGATCTGCGCCGCCGGAGGTGAGGCGCACCCCATCGTGCTCGACCTCGCCGATGCGGCCTCGATCGAGTCGTTCGCCGCTGCCGCAGTGGCGGCGGTCGGCGAGGTGGAGATCGTGGTGTCCAACGCAGCGCTCAACCCTGCCGGGTCGATGCTCTCGACCCCACCTGAGGAATTCGAGGCGGTGCTGGCGGTCAACATGCAGGGCACCCATCGGCTCATGCAGGCGCTGCTGCCGGCGATGATCGATCGGCGTCGAGGTGACGTCGTCATCGTCACCTCCGACGTGGTGGTGAACCCGAGGCCGTCGATGATCGCGTACGTATCGTCCAAGTGGGGGCTCGAGGGCTACGCCCGCACCCTCCAGATGGAGCTCGAGGGAACCGGCGTCCGTGCCACGGTGTTACGCCCGGGGCCGACGCTCACGGCGATGGGCTTCGACTGGGATCCCGACACCACGGTGGCGGTGCTCGAGGAGTGGCAGGCGTGGGGACTGGCTCGTCATTCGAACTTCATGCGCCCCGAAGGCGTCGCCGAGGGGATCCTGGCCGTGGTCAGCCTGCCTCGAGGGACGCACGTGACCACCATCGAGCTCCACCCCGAGGCACCGATCAAGGAGGACCGATGACCACCACGAACGAGATCCCGATGGTCTCAGGGGC
>CAITOG010000265.1 GCA_903893955.1 uncultured Actinomycetes bacterium | reverse complement strand
GTCCTCGGTCCAAATCAAGTGGTCACGGCCTCGAGCTCGGTTGGTGGTCTGACCACGCCGACCGATGGCCGACTTCGCGGTCCGGACTTCTCGATTGACGTGACCGGAGTGGCATGGCCTGCTGAGGCTGATGGCTACGAAGCCAGCACGGGTCAGCGCCTGGTCGTGGTGTCGCTGCCGATTCACGCACTCTCGTCGTCGGTCGACCCGAGCTCTTTGTCGTTGGCCGTCACGAGTCCCGGCCACTCGGCGCCGCTTGACTTCTTCAGCAAAGAAGCCCAGGCCAACGGAGGATCCCTGTTGCCCGGGCCGAGTCAGGTGACCTACGTGGTCTCGGTGCCGAACTCCAGTCATCACATCGGGCTCGTCGCCAGTGAGGGCTCCTTCAGCCAGACCTTCTCGCTCTGGACGCTCAAGCGAACAAGTGCGGCCCCAACTGTTCTCTATGCCGACCCTGCAACTGCGAAGCCGAGTGTGAACATCGGAGCGACACTCAGCGTGCCGATCACCAATTCGGCCGATGGCGTGACGGTGAGCTCGAACCTCATCGTGTCGAAAGCGACCTTCTCGGCCTTCAACCCGGTGGGGAATGCCCCAGCTCCCGACGGTTCGGCCTACGTGACGATGTCCATGTCGTCTGGCCCACCACAACTGAATTATGGAGATCCGAACTACGGACACTTCTTCTCTGGTCTCACCCCATTGCCCGGTTCGGCATTCACGCTGACCCCCAAGGGTGGTGCTCCAGTCCCAGCGACGCAGTCGAACCCTGTTGATCAGTCGGACAATCCCAACAGCTCGAGTGATGACGGCATGGTTGATGCCACCTACTCGTTCTTGGTTCCGCTCTCCGAGCCTGAGCTGACCCTGTCGATCGGTCCGGCCACGACGTCGGGCACTGAGTTCACGGGGTTCGTCGGTGGTGACTCGGTGCCACTTCAGGTCGGAGGTCCGGTCACCACTTCGTTTGCCGTTCCAGCAATCACCACCGTCGCTCATCAGCCGACACCCCCTTGGGTTGGTCAGCCCAATCCACCAACGGGAACCGTGTCGGCCGGCGGAGGCCAGACCGCAATGGTGAGCAGTGGCGACGGGGGCATCACCATCCCGATCGCCATCGGTGTTCTGGTGCTGGTCGGCGTTGGAGCGTTCATCGCTCGAAAGCGCGGCTTGCTCGGTGGCCAGGCGCAGGCAGCATCGACCTCGACCGAGACACTCACAACGGTCGCCCCCGTGGCTGATGTTGTCGTGGTCGAAACTCAAGGCTCGGTGGAGACCGATCCGACGTTGCACGTCAACGTGCTCGGACCCTTGATCATCACTCCGCGCCGTGGTCAGGTGACTGCTCCGGTGGATGGGGTCGTGAGCTATCTCGCACTCCACGGCGAACGACCTCGCTCGGCCGGAGAGATCCAGACTGCACTCTGGCCTGACAGCGCAGACGTCCACGACGTGACGAAGAAGACGTTCCACAACTACATCTCCAAGGTCCGTCAAGCCATCGGCGCATCGCATCTCCCTGATGCCACCCCTCGTGGCTACGAGCTCGTCGATACCGAGACGGATCTCGATCGGTTCGTCGCTCTGATGGAGGAAGTGTCCCGTCTCGATTCGGTGGTCGATGGCGATGTGGCCCGTGATCTTCGAATCAAGGCCGTGGCGTTGCTCCGAGGCCAGCCCTTCGAGGCCGAGGAATCGGAATTCTTGGCCTGGGTGACCTTGGACGGGACGAAGTCGAGGATTGCCAGAACCGTCGTCCAGATCTGTCATGACCACGCGATCGCCTTGCTCGGTGTGGATCTCCTCAATGAGGCCGAGCTCGTGCTCCGAGGTGGGCTCAAAGTCGTTCCGCACGAGGTGGTTCTCTGGGAAGACCTGACAGCGATTGTCCAACGACGTGATGACCCGACGGCGCTTCGTCACCACTTCGAAGATGCCGCCGCCGTCCTTGATGATGATGAGGTGGCCCAGCTGCGAGATCTCGTCGATTCCTAGCTGAGCGCTCATCGCTGAGTCTCGGCTTCCATGAACTCTCGGAGTGCGGCCTCGGCTCGACGACGCTGCTTTTGGAGGCGTGGGTAAGGGACGCCTGACTGGAGAGCGATGTCGGCCAGGTCGCCGTCGTCGAGACGGGTGTAGATGATCAGGTCCACGTCGCTTCGGCGGAGCACGCCGGCTCGGTAGGCCCGGAGCAGTGGTTCCTCGGGCCAGATCTCGACCGCTGGGTGGGGGTCTGCGATGTCGGCTGCCACTTCCAGAGGTTCGGTTCTCTCGGCGTGACGAGCCCAGCGCCGCTGTGAGGTTCTGATCTTGGTGGCTGTGGCACTGAGAACGGTCGAGGTCCTCTTGTCCGGGTGAAGCTCGGCCGACTCGAGGATGGACTCCCAGGCGAAGCCCAGGAGGTCGGTGCGGACCTCGTCGGAAGAGACGTGTTGCGAGGTGTTGCGAGGCACCATTCCGTAGAGCGCTGGCCTGAGGGCAACGAGCACGACGAGACCTGCTTCCTCATCGCGGGGAGCGAGGCCGATCAGCGCATTGAG
>CAITOG010000264.1 GCA_903893955.1 uncultured Actinomycetes bacterium | reverse complement strand
GTCCTCGGTGACACGGTCGCCAGCCCGGTGCTGATCGCACCGACTGCGATCCAGCGTCTCGCCACGCCTGACGGGGAGCTCGCCACGGCTCGAGGGGCCCGACGAGCCGGAACTGTGATGTGCCTCTCGAGCTTGTCGAACACCCCGCTCGAGGAGGTCGCTCGAGCTGGTGATGGCGCGCCGCAGTGGATGCAGATCTACATCTTGAAGGACCGGGGGCGGACGCTCGACATCGTCGAGCAGGTCAAGGCGGCGGGCTACAAGGCGCTCGTCCTGACCGTCGACGCACCAGTCTCGGGCCTCCGAACGTCGGAGCTTCGAGGCGGCGTCAGCCTCCCGGCTGACCTTGCGTTGCCGAACCTCGCCGATCACTCGAACAACCACGCCAAGGACGCCGGCTTCATGGCGGTCGTGAGCCGCGAGTTCGATCCCTCGATCACCTTCGACGACGTCGCCTGGCTCGCTGAGAGCTCAGGCCTCCCCGTGCTCGCCAAAGGGGTGGCGCGGGCCGACGACGCGCTCGCCTGCATCGACAGCGGTGCCGCTGGGGTCATCGTCTCGAACCACGGCGGCCGCCAGCTCGACGACGCGCCTCCGACAGCGGAGGTGCTCCCCGAGATCGCCGACGCCCTCGGTGGCGCCTACGAGGTCCTCGTCGATGGCGGCGTGCGACGACCGGTCGACGTGGTCAAGGCCATCTCCTTGGGCGCCCGCGCGGTCCTGCTCGGCCGGCCGATCCTGTGGGCGTTGGGTGCTGGCGGCGAGGACGGGGTCGTCGACCTGCTCGAGTGGTTCACCTTTGAGCTTCGCCGCTCGATGGCGCTCGTTGGTGCGAGCTCGATTCCAGCCATCGACGGATCGTTGGCCAAGTTCACGCTGTGACCACCATCGCCACACTGCTCGAGCGCCGGCGGGACGATGAACGTCCGGGGCTGCTCGAACGGGGTCGATCCCTCTCCTGGTCCGATGTCGTTGAAGAGGCAGAGCGCCGCGCTCGGTGGCTCGAGTCCACCCGACAGCCAGGGCCACCCCATATTGGCGTCCTCCTGCCCAACAGCATCGACTACGTGCTGTGGATCTTCGCTGCGGCCATGGCTCGCTGGACCGTCGTCGGCATCAACCCGACCAGGCGAGGCGAGGCGGTCGCCGCCGACATCCGTGCGACCGACTGCCAGCTGTTGCTGAGCGATCACGAGCTGAGCTCCCAGCTCACCGGTCTCGACCTCGGGGCGTCCCCTCCCCCACTGGCAATCAGTGACGATGCTGCTCGAGAGGCCCTGCGCATCGATGGCGATCTTCGCTCTTCGCCCAGCGAACCCGATGACCTGCTCCTGCTCCTGTTCACGTCAGGCACCACAGGGACGCCGAAGGCGGTGCGGTGCACCACCGGCCGGCTGGCTCGCATCGCCGAGACCGTGGTGCCGCTCTATGGCTTCAGCGCCGACGACGTCTGCTACTGCCCGATGCCGCTGTTCCACGGCAATGCACTGATGGCGTTGGTGGCACCCGCGCTGGCGTGTGGAGCAGCAATCGCCCTCCCTCCTCGCTTCTCTGCGTCGAGGTTCCTCGATGACGTGCGAGCGTTCGGAGCGACGACCTTCACCTATGTCGGCAAGTCGATCGCCTATCTCTTGGCCACCCCTGAACAACCTGACGATGCCACCACCACGCTCAAGAGGGCGTTCGGCACAGAGGCGTCGTCAGCCGACCGCCGGCGCTTCGAGCAGCGATTCGGCTGCGTGCTCATCGAGGGTTATGGCTCGTCGGAAGGGGGCATGAACATCACCACCACGCCCGACACCCCACCTGGCGCCCTCGGCCCGGCACCTCCCACGATGGATCTCGCCGTCGTGGACCCAGCCTCCGGTGTCGAGATGGCGAGGGCGATCTTCGATGAGCACGGCACGCTGGGCAACGGGACCGAGGCGATCGGTGAGATCGTGAACCGCTCTGGCGCCGGAAGCTTTGAGGGCTACTACAAGGCCGACGACGCCGAGGCCTCCCGGACCAGGCAGGGCTGGTACTGGTCTGGTGACCTCGCCTACCGCGACGAGGCGGGTTTCTTCTGGTTCGCCGGACGAGGTGGCGACTGGCTTCGGGTCGACTCCGAGAACCTCGCAGCGACACCGATCGAGGCGGTCCTGGCGCGCTACGAACCGTTCGCATCGGTCGCCGTCTACGCCGTGCCCGAGATCGCTGGCGGGACCGGCGACGCGGTTATGGCGGCAGTCGAGATGCGAGACGGTCTCGGGCTCGACGCGCGGGACTTCCTCGCCTGGGCGCACCGGCAGAACGACATGGGACCCAAGTGGATCCCGACATTCTTGCGAGTGGCCGACCACCTCGACGAGACCGCCACGGGCAAGATCACCAAGGTGCGGCTCAAGGCTGAAGCATGGCATTGCGACGACCTCGTGCTCGTTCGACGAGGCCGGGAC
>CAITOG010000263.1 GCA_903893955.1 uncultured Actinomycetes bacterium | reverse complement strand
GGGGCGAGATCAGGGGCGAGGTCGACGACGACTCGGCCAAGACAGGCAGAGAAGTAGAAGTTCACCCAGGTCTTGGCATCGACATTCGGATCCAACCAACCGATCTCCTGCGCTGACTCGATGACCTCGAGCCTGGCCGAGAGGTGAGCGTTGACCACCTCGGCGACAACATCTCTGACCACGGGCTCGTGGCGGACCGAGCTAATGATCTCGAGGGTCTGCCACACAGACTCTACTGAGTCTGGCCCCCAGAGGACGGCGTCGTAGGCAGCGGCTGCCTCGACGAATGCGGCCCGATCCTCGTTCTTGAGAGCGATCCTGAGGTCATCGAGGTAGGAGTCGTCTTCCGAGAGAATCCGTCCGAGCCGTGTCGCCTGCGCGGCGGCGACCAAACGATGCCTGTTCGAGTAGTAGTAGTAGATGGTCGGGGCACCGACGTTCGCCTGCGCGGCAACGTCGAGGATCCGGAGCCCATCGGCGCCTCGCGCTTCCACGATCTCAACAGCAGCGTCGAGGATCCGTGCCTGTGTCTCTGAATGACGGATCTCGTTCGAGTGCATGCCACGCCCACCTGAGTGCAGATCGCTGCCTTGTTGCGATGATGTATTGCGAATTTCACTAAGTCTACGGTGCGGACGCACCTTGAGGAAGCCGTTCGCTCAACTGCGTTGAGTTGCAGTGACGAGTCGAGGGTGTTCGGCATCGGACGATGCGTTCCGCCTCCAGAAGATCTCGTGGCCCGATTCGGTCGTGTGTTCGTCAGATCGGGCGCTGCGAAGTTGCGTCGTCGAGGGCCTGGGCGGCTGCGTCGCTGAGTCGCTCGTAGGTCAACTCGGGGGAGGGCCGCCAGAAGACAGGGTCGCTGGTTCGCCAACGTTCAGCGCGCAACGACTTCTTGACCACCTTGGAGGTGGCTGTCTTGGGCAAGTCCTTGGAGATCCGGACGTACTTTGGCGCCCACTTCGTCCCGAGATCGTCCTGGGAGGCGAGGAATGAGGCGAAGTCGTCGGGGTCGAAGGTGGTGCTCTCGGACAGCTCGAGCGCGGCCATGACCTGGTCGCCCACATGCTCGTCGGGCACGGCATAGGCGGCGGCGAGGACCACGCCTGAGAAACGGCTCAAGATCCTCTCGACAGGGGCGGTGGCGAAGTTCTCGCCGTCGACTCGGATCCAGTCGTGGTCACGACCAGCGAAGTAGAAGAATCCTGCCTCGTCGCGATAGGCAAGGTCGCCGGTCCAGTACCAGCCGTTGCGGGTCCTGTCCTCCATGGCCTGTTCGTTGCTCCAATAGCCCTCGAAAGAGCTGCCACCAGCCTTGTTCACAAGCTCGCCGATGCACACGTCTGCGTTGAGCAGTCGGCCCCGCTCATCGAAGATCGCACGAGGACATTCCTCTCCCGAGTCAGGGTCGAGCACGCAGGTGTCTGGCCCTGCGACCCCGAGTGCCCCTCTCGGCGTGTCGGGAGTCCGCTGCACAGCGGCGCCACCCTCCGAGGAGCCGTAGGCCTCGATCACCCGACAGCTAAAACGCTCAGCGAAGCGCTCGACATCGTCGGCCGCAGCCTCGTTGCCGAAGCAGGTCACGAGCGTGTTGTCCGCGTCGTCTGGCTGCTCGGGAGTGGCGAGGATGTAGGAGAGCGGCTTGCCGACATAGTTCATGTACGTCACCTTGAAGCGACGGATGTCTGGCAGTACGCCTGACGCCGAGAAGCGCCCCGTCGCTGGGAGAGCGATCGCGCCCTTGGCTGCCAGGCTCGGTCCCCAGCCGGCCATCAAGGCGTTCGAGTGGAAGAGCGGCATTGCTCCATAGGCGATGGTGTCGGGTCCAAGCTCGAACATCTGAGCGACGATGCCCGAGATAGCGGCCAGTCGGCCCTGGGAGCACTTGACAGCCTTGGGGGCACCAGAGGTGCCCGAGGTGAAGAGCAGGTAGCCAAGGGTGGCGGGCGAGATGTCTGGATCGATGACATCACTGGCTGTGGCGCCAGCGAACGCCCCGATCTCGCTGGACTCTCGTTCGGTCCCCATGACGAGGACTCGATCAGCGTCAGCGCCGGCGTGGCCCAGGCTCTCACCAAGGTCAAGGCCGTCGACGAGGTGGAGGTACGCAGGGTGGGCGATCAAGACCTGGCACTGGGTGTGGGAGAGGTCTCGAGCAAGCTCGTCGCCTCGGTGCGTGGTGTTTCCACCGACGATGGCGGCGCCCACCAGCGCCGCCGCCTCGAGCCACAACAGATAGTCGACGGTGTTGTCGCTGAGCACCGCAACGTGGAATGGACCAGGACGTCGGATCGAGCGAAGCCAGGCTCCTCGTCGAGCAGCAGCAGCGACGGCTTCCTTGTGGGTCAGCGTCTGATCAGCGTGGAGGATGCCAGGTCGGTCCTCGTCGGCGAGGTCGAGCACCAGGCCCGCCATCGTTCCTTCCACACCCATCGCAGCTCCCCCCACTCAGCGCCTGTCGGACGATGGTACCTGCGATCTGACGGACCGTCAGAAGCTCAGCGGCGCACCGAGTGCCCCGAGGATGCCGCCGACGAGCGCGGCGAAGAGCAGCATGCTCATCGGGCCTCGACGAAGCACGAGCAACCAGAGCACGGCGAGACCGAGGAGCGGGAGCTGCCACACCTCGCCGAGGCCCCTGCACAGGATCACAGCGGAACCGAAGATCGCTCCGATGGCGGCAGGGCCAGCTCCCGACATGAACCCCTGTGCGACCCGCGACGTGCGGAGTCGCTCGAAGCTCGAGCCGAGCCCGATGACGAAGAGGAACGAGGGGGCGAAGGCGATCGTGGCAGCGAGGAGCGCCGCCCCGAGCCCACCCGCTGCCCAGCCGACCACAGCGACTGTCTGGACCACCGGACCTGGCGTGAGCTGGCCGAGCGCCACCGCAGCGAGGAACTGCGACTCGGTCATCCAGTGTGCGGTGTGCACGGCCTGGCTCTGCATCAGCGGCACGATGACGAAGCCGCCACCGAAGCTGAGCGCGCCGACCTTGAGGGCGAGCCAGGCCACGCCCCCGAGAACGGGGGTCACGGCCAAGAGGGGTGCGAGCACAAACGTGCCCGAGGGCGGCCGAGGTGCTCGAGCCAGCTCGATGCACATCTCGATGATCCCGCAGGCCAAGAGGCAGAGCACGAGGGCCGGGCCGAGGAACAGGCACCCGAAGAGACCAGCGAGCACCCAGAGCAGCCATCTCGCACGAGGACCAGATC
>CAITOG010000262.1 GCA_903893955.1 uncultured Actinomycetes bacterium | reverse complement strand
CGGAGCAGGATCGGATTCGCAGGGTTGGCGTGCCTGAGCCGGGCGCAGAGCTTGGCGGGCTCCCAGAAGCCGACTCGTGTGTCATTGAGACCGCCGGTGAGCAGCATCGGGGGGTAGGTGAACGGTTCTCCGCTGGGGTCGGTCGACCGGACGTTCTCATAGGGCGCGTAGGCCTTTATCGTGGCGTAGGCCACTGGGTCGTCGGTGGGATTGCCCCATTCTTCGTATTCACCCACCGTCAGCGGCAGCGACGGATCCAGGATCGAGTTGAGTGCGTCGACGAAGGGGACCTCTGCCAGCAGCGCGCAGAAGAGTTCAGGGTGTTGGTTGGCGACCGCGCCGATCAAGAGACCGCCGGCTGAGCCGCCACGACCGGCGAGGCGCGCTGTTTCGGTGATCTTTCGGTCGATGAGATGCTCCGCCACAGCAGCGAAGTCGCTGAAGCTGTTCTGCTTGTGCGCGAGATGCCCCTCGTCGTACCAGCGCCGTCCCATCTCGCCACCACCTCGAACATGTGCGATGGCGAAGATGACGCCTCGGTCGAGGAGCGAGAGGCGAAATGGGGAAAAGCTCGGATCCATCGACGCCTCGTAGGACCCGTAGCCGTAGAGGAGGCAGGGCGCAGGAACCGCTGGCGGATCACCTGCAGCACCTCCTTGCGCCAGCAGTGACCTCGAGTGGACCAGGGTCACAGGGATTCGAGTGCCATCGTCGGCCACGGCCCAGTCGCGATACGTGACATACGCAGTGGGGTCGTAGCCCCCCAAGACTTCTTGCCGCTTGAGCACGGTGACTGCCCGAGTGGTGACATCGATCTCGCAGACAGCCGATGGTGTAACCATCGAGGTCTGTCCGAAGCGGAGCCTCGTCGTCGTGTGCTCCGGATTGGCCCCGAGCCAGGTCGTCGCGGGTGGTCGCTCTGCTTCCACCACCCAGCTCGACTCGAGGTCGAGCACCGTGTCAAGGCTCCCCTCGGCCATGTCGAAGATGCGGAGCCTCGTCTCGGCATCTGCCCGCTCAGAGACGACGAGGCAACCAGCGAAGTGATCGAGGTCTTCGATTCGCACGCCGGCACGGTGTGGCAGCACGGTCGACCAGTTCGTTGGCGGGACACCCTCGTCGTCGGCGACCTCGACTCGGAAGTCAAGGGCCCCAGCGTCGTTGATGACCCGAAGCCATCGACGCCGACCGCTGGCCTCGGTCACATGCTCCAAGCCGTGCTCCACCCCTTGGAGTCGCGGTGACAGGAGCATCGGCTGGCTCGAGGGCGATGTGGCGTCGATGCCCCAGGTTTCGCTCGTCGACGAGGACGCCACGGAAACCACGATCCAGGTCTGGTCGCGGCTCTTGCCCAGACCGACATTGAAGCGGGCGTCATCCTCCTCGAATAGCAGCTCGTCGCTGTCGGCCGATGTGCCGATCTCGTGGCGCCACACCTGGTGAGGACGCCAGGCCTCATCGACACGGGTGTAGAAGACGGTGGCTGAGTCGTTCGACCATGCGAAGCCGTAGGCGACATCCTCGATCACCTCGGTCGACCTGGTGCCGTCGGTGAGCGAGCGGAACTCAAGGCGGTAGCGCTCGTCGCCGAGGCGATCGATGGCGACGGCAAGCGTGGAGTGGTCGGGAGAGACCGACAGAATCCCGACGCTGAAGAAGTCGTCGCCGCCTGCCTCCTCGTTCTCGTCAAGCAGCACGATCTCCTCGCCAGCCGGCGGCGGATCAAGCGGCACAATCTCGTCGGAGGGCCCGGCTGGACGCCGGCAGTGGATGGGGTAGTTCTTTCCCTCTTCGGTGCGTGCGTAGTACCACCACCCACCCCGCCGGACAGGGACCGACAGGTCAGTCTCGACGATCCGCGACTTCATCTCGGCGAAGAGCTGCTCTCTGAGATCTGCCAGATGGGCCAACACCGTCTCGGTGTGCTCGTTCTCCGCCTCGAGGTAGGCGAGCGTGCCGGGATCCTCTTTGTCCCGGAGCCAGCTGTACTCGTCGATGCGGGTGTCGCCGTGGGTCGTGGTCGTGGTCGAGCGACGTTCAGCGAGTGGTAGGGGAGTCGTGTCCATGGGTGATGATCCTGCCAGCCAGGAGCCCCACCTCGAGCGCT
>CAITOG010000261.1 GCA_903893955.1 uncultured Actinomycetes bacterium | reverse complement strand
CGAGGTCGAGTCCACCAAGTCCGTCTCCGAGATCTACGCACCAGTCGCTGGAACCGTCGTCGCGGTGAATCCGGCCGTCTCGGACCAGCCCGAGCAGATCAACCACGACCCCTACGGCGAGGGTTGGCTCTGCGAGATCGAGCTGTCGGAGCCCAGCGCAGCCGATGCGCTACTCGACGCTGAGGCGTACCGGGCCCTGACGGAGTCCTAGGCCGTTCTGGCCAGGGGACGGCCCAGCCCAGCGCGGCTACGTTGTGGGTCGTGCTCTGTCATCGCTGTGGTGCCCGAAACGAGCGTGGCTCGAACTTCTGCTCGTCGTGCGGCGCGTCGCTGCTTCGGGACGCCTCTGAGGACACTTTGACCCTGAGCGTGCTCGACGGCGATGCCATCGATGCGGCAATCTCCGGGTCGGTCGGCGATGAGCGCCCGCCAGGCGTTGACCTGCTCCTCGTGAACTCTGGTCCGACGACCGGGGCACGATTCGCGCTCGAGGGCGACGTGGTCACCGCTGGCCGAGCGGAGGAGAGCGACATCTTCCTCGATGACGTCACCGTCTCGAGGGAGCACGCCAGCTTGTCCCGCACCCCGACCGGCAGGCTCTCGATCCAGGATCTCGGCTCCCTCAACGGCACCTACGTCAATCACGTCAGGGTCAACGAGACGACGCTCAACTCGGGTGACGAGGTCCAGATCGGCAAGTTCAAGCTCATCTACATCGCAGCGAGGGATCGATGACGCAACGAAGCTATCGATCGATCGGGGACGTCCTCACGCTCTTGCGGGCTGAGTTCCCCGACATCACGATCTCGAAGATCCGGTTCCTCGAGAGTCAGGGGCTGGTCAGCCCGCAGCGCTCGCCGTCGGGCTATCGAAAGTTCTACGACGAAGATGTCGAGCGACTTCGCTACGTGCTGCTCCAGCAGCGCGAGCACTTCCTGCCGCTCAAGGTGATCCGGGACCGACTCAACGGCGACGGCATCCCTTCGATCGAGGAGGAGGGTGAGGCAGACGTCGAGGACATCGCGGCGCTTGACGAGGTCGAGGGATCGTCGGTGGCGCCGACGCCTCATCTCGCCGCAGTGACGGTCGCGCCAGCGCCGGTGGCAGCTCGCCCGACCCCAACGCCTCGGCCGACGGTCGCCGATGTGGTCGCCGCGCTCCAAGAAGCCCCGCCGGCACCCCCAGCCCCAGCCGAGCCTGTCGAAGTGGCGCAGAGCGCACCGGTCGCGCCTGTGGTCGCACATAATGACCCAGAACCGTCTGATGACGCGCTCACCGCTGAGGAGCTCGCCGTGCAGACCGGGCTCGAGGTCGCCGACGTCGACCTCTTGGTCGACTACGGCATCCTGCGACCTGGGAAGGTTGCGGGGCTGACGTGCTTCGAGCCGACTGACGTGGCGATCGCCAGCGCTGCCACCCGATTCCTGGCCGCAGGCGTCGAGCCTCGGCACCTTCGCCAGTTCCGCAATGGCGTAGAGCGGGAGGCGAGCCTGCTCGAGCAGCTCAGCGCACCGATGCTTCGTCAGCGGAACCCCGATGCGAGGCGTCATGCCGAAGAGCTGATCGATGGCCTCGCTCAGGCAGGCAGTGAGCTTCGTGCGGCGCTGATCGAGCGCGAGATCGACCGCATCCTCGGTCGCTGAGTCACCGGCACATCGTCCGGCCGTGGGAGTACCATCCAGTCATGGTGCGCGTGCAACTGCGAGCAGTTCGAGTTGACCTCCAGTCGAACACGCCGGTCCTGCTGCTCGAAGAGGAAGATGGCCAAGGGCGGACCTTGCCCATCTTCATCGGGACGCCTGAGGCGACGTCGATCGCCTACGCGACCCAGGGCGTCGACGTCCCACGTCCGCTGACCCACGACCTGGTGGTCGACATCATCGACGCCTTGGGCGCTGAACTCGACTTCGTGGTCGTGACCGAGATCGAGGGCGCGACCTATTTCGCCGACCTGCACCTCTCGACTCCGAGCGAGACGGTGGTGGTCTCCTCGAGACCCTCTGACGCGGTCGCGCTGGCTGTTCGCACGGGGAGCCCACTGTTTGTTGCCGATCACCTCATGGAGCTCGACACGGTCTTCATCGCCGAGGATGAGGAGGCTCCCGGTCTGGTCGAGGACGAGGTCGAGGCTGAGGAGGTGGTCGAGGAGTTCCGGGAGTTCCTCGACACGATCCGGCCTGAGGACTTCTCCGCCTGAGGAGCTGGCTACGTGATCTTGACGATCACACGGCCGCGCACCTGACCACTGCCGATCTGCTCGAGTACATCGGGGACGTCGTCGAGGCAGATCTCTCGCTCCAAGATG
>CAITOG010000260.1 GCA_903893955.1 uncultured Actinomycetes bacterium | reverse complement strand
GTGGGTCATCGCGGAGAACGAGCGCCCGGGAACCCTCGACTGGATCCTCTCGGGCTACCCGCCTGCACACGGCCTCGAGGGCTACACCAACAAGACCTCCGCCCCGACCGGCGGCACCGTCGAGGTCAAGGTCTCGACCACCGACACCTCGTATCGGATCGAGGCGTACCGGATGGGCTGGTACCACGGCAAGGGCGGACGGCTGATCGCCAAGAGCCCGACCCTCACCGGCGTGGTCCAGCCTGCACCCCTCGTCGACTCGGCGCTCGGCACCGTGCAGTGCCAGTGGGCGACCTCGTGGACGGCGGATCTCACCGGTTGGCCCCCTGGCTTCTATCTCTTCCGCCTCGTCTCGGCCAAGAACTGGCAGCAGTGGATCCCCTTCGTCGTCCGCTCGGTGCGGTCGACCTCGGCCTTCGTGCTCATGAGCTCGGTGACGACCTTCCAGGCGTACAACACCTGGGGTGGCTGGAGCCTCTACAAAGATGAGGGCGGTGCGGCTGCCAAGCGGGCTCGGGTGGTCTCCTTCGACCGGCCGATCGATCAGAGCTGGGAGCAGGGCGCAGCGGACTTCTTCGGCAATGAGTTCCCAGTCCTCTACGACATGGAGCGTCATGGGCTGGACCTCGACTACTGGACCGACGTCGATCTCCACGAACGCGGCGCAGAGCTCAAGGACCACCAGTGCCTCGTGTCGCTCGGCCACGACGAGTACTGGTCGTCCGAGATGCGAGGGGCCGCGCACCAGGCCATGGTTGCCGGGACCAACCTGGCCTTCCTCGGCGCCAACGCCATCTACCGCAAGATCCGCTTCGAGCCTTCCGCCAGCGGTCAGCCCAACCGCCTCGAGGTCAACTACAAGGACGCGACCGATCCCGGTGGCATCACCTCGAACTGGGCGAGCCCTCCGGCGAACGAGCCAGAGAGCCTCCTGACCGGCTCGACCTATGTGTCGATCGACGCCAACGACGACCTCGTCGTGGTGGACCCCAAGGGCTGGTTCTGGCAAGGGACCGGAGTGACGAAGGACCAGCACCTCAGCCTCGTGGTGCAGGGCGAGTACAACCGCTTCATCCCTGGTGGTCCTGGACCGCAGAACATCCAGCTCTTCGGGCACTCGCCGATCACCAAGCAGGGCTCCTACTCCGACATCACCTATGTCACGCGACCAGGCGAGGGCGGCATCATCTCGATGGGCATGGCCTCGTTCGTCTACAAGATGTCGAACTCGTCGGTGATCCCCGCCCCGATGGTCCCCGACCCCATCGAGCCGACGACGCCTATCCTCCTGCGCGCCATGCTCAACCTCTACGGTCTCTTCGGGATGGGCGTCGCCTCGGCAACCGAGCCGTCCAAGCCGAACTGGCGGAACTACTACTAGGCCACCGGGTGGAGCCCGGCGGAAAGGAGCCACCACCATGTCGACCAGATCGATGGCACGCCCGCTCGGGGCTGTGACGCTCATCGTGGCAGGCGCGCTGGTGCTCGGTGCCTGCTCGTCGAGCCATGCCAAGAAGAAGGCTGTGGCGACCACCACCTCCACCACCGCACCAGCCGTGTGCCCGCTCACCGGCGCGCCGTCGCCCCTCGGCACCCCGCCGAATCGGCCCGCCCTGGCTGTCAAAGTCGACAACTATCAGGCCGCTCGGCCACAGAGCGGTCTCGACGACACAGACCTCGTGTTCGAGGAGCCTGTCGAGGGTGGCATCACTCGGTACGTGGCGGTGTTCCAGTGCAACAACGCCACCTCTATCGGTCCGGTCCGCTCAGCGAGGAACATCGACATCGGCATCCTCGGACAGCTTGGCAACCCCGGCCTCGCCCATGTCGGCGGCATCAACCCGGTGCTGTCGAACATCTCGGCGGCCGGCATCCCGAACTTGGATCTCGGCAACTACGCACAGGCCATCACGCATCCCTCAGGCCGGTACGCGCCCTACGACACCTACACCTCGACCGCAGCCCTCTATGGCATCCTGCCCGCCGGGACGTCCACCGCCCCGCCGAAGCCCATCTACACCTACACCCCCAAGCCGAACTCGACCGGCACGTCGGTGACCAGCGTGCACATCCCGTTCTCGTCGAACTCCGACGTGACGTGGGACTGGAACCAGACGAGCGGCGCGTGGCTCCGCTTCTACAACGGCACGCAGCCCGACAACAACGCCAACGGGGTCCAGAACCAGGCGGCCAACGTCATCGTCCAGGTGGTTCACCTCACCTACGGGCCGTGGCTCGAGAACTCAGAGGGTGGCCTCGAGGTCCAGGCGGTGCTCTCCGGCACGACCGGCCCCGCCATGGTCTTCCGCAACGGCGTCCAGATCAGCGGCACCTGGTCGAGGAGCTCGGTCTCCTCGCCGACCGTCTACACCGACGCCAAGGGGACCGCCATCACGATGGCCCCTGGTCGGACCTGGATCGAGCTGGTCCCCGACACCATCGCAGTGACCAGCGTCCCTGGCGCCGCCACCACCACGACCACGTCGAAGGGCTGAGCCCCGCCGAAGGAAGGCCACGCCCACGAACCGATACGGTTCGTGGGCGATGAGCGATCACAGCACCAGCACGATCCACACCACCGTCGCCATCATCGGCGCCGGCTTCGGCGGCCTCGGTGCCGCCATCGAGCTCAAGCGACGGGGCGAGCACGACCTCGTGATCCTCGAGCGAGCCACCGAGGTAGGAGGGACCTGGCGGGACAACACCTACCCAGGCTGTCGATGCGACGTGCAGTCGAACCTGTACTCGTTCTCGTTCGCCCCGAACCCTTCGTGGTCCAACACCTATCCCTCACAGCCTGAGCTCCTCGACTACCTGCGCGGCGTGACGAGAGATCATCACCTCGGCCACCACCTTCGCTTCGGCTTCGAGGTGGCATCCGTCGAGTTCGACGAGGAGCTCGGCCGGTGGCGCCTCAGGGCGGTAGACGGACGAGAGGTCATCGCCGCCAACGTGATCCTTGCCACCGGCGGCCTCGCTGAGCCCCGGTTGCCTGACCTTGAGGGTCTCGACGGGTTCGAGGGGACGATCGTCCACTCAGCGACGTGGGACGACGACCTCGACCTTGCAGGCGTGCGTGCCGCCGTGATCGGGACCGGCGCATCAGCGATCCAGATCGTGCCCGCCATCGCTGACGACGTGGGCCATCTCACCGTCTTCCAGCGGACCCCACCGTGGGTGCTGCCGCACCCCGGCAAGAAGGTGTCGAGTCGGGCGAAGCGGCTCTACGCCCTGGCTCCCCCGTTCCAGCGGCTCGCCCGCTGGGCCGACTACTGGTTGCGTGAGTGGCTCGTCGTCCCCTTCGTGAAGGCGCCGAAGATCATGGCGGGCGCAGAGAAGAAGGCGCTCGAGCATCTTCACGGGCAGGTGGAGGACCCAGCGCTTCGCGAGGCGCTCACCCCCGACTACCGGCTGGGCTGCAAGCGCATCTTGATGTCCGACGAGTACTACCCCGCCCTGCAGCTCGACACCGTCGATCTCGAGACCCGATCGATCGAGTGTGTCACCCCGACTGGGATCCGCCTCGATGACGGCACCGAGATCGACCTCGACGTGCTGATCTGCGCCACTGGCTTCAAGGTGACCGACAACCCGACAGCGACCAAGGTGCACGGACGAGGTGGCGTCCCGCTCGCAGCGGCCTACCAGGGTCAGCTGCCCTGCTACCGAGGGACGAGCTTCCCGGGGTTCCCGAACCTCTACATGATCACCGGGCCGAACACCGCGCTCGGCCACTCATCGATGGTGTTCATGATCGAGAGCCAGCTCTCCTACATCGCCGAAGCCATCGCATTCAGCACTGCCAACGACAACGACCTCATCGAACCTCGCCGAGAGGTGGCGGCAGCCGAGGAGGACGCCATCCAGGCCAAGCTCCCAGGAACCGTCTGGGGCACCGGGTGCGCCAGCTGGTACCTGACCGACGAGGGTCGCAACGTGACCATCTGGCCAGACTTCACCTTCCGCTATCGGCAGCGGACGAGGCACCTCATCCCCGAGCACCACGTGGTGACGAGCACCAGCTGACCGACGGTTCAGTCAAGGCTGATCGGGACATCGTCAGGGTCGACCTCCGCGGTGGCCTCGTCCTCGGCGGGAGCGGCAAGGTGCTCGCGGACCCGCTGGTCGATCTCGGCCATCAGCTGTGGGTTCTCGCGCAGGAAGTTCTTGACGTTCTCGCGGCCCTGGCCGAGCTGCTCGCCCTCATAGGTGAACCATGCCCCTGCCTTCTTGACGAAGCCGAGATCGACGGCCACGTCGAGGAGCGAACCCTCGCGGCTGATCCCCTTGCCGTACATGATGTCGAACTCAGCCTGCTTGAACGGAGAGCCGACCTTGTTCTTCACCACCTTGCAACGAGTCCGGTTGCCGACGATGTCGGTGCCGTCCTTGATCTGCTCGATGCGTCGGATGTCGATCCGCACCGAGGAGTAGAACTTGAGCGCCCGGCCGCCGGGGGTGACCTCAGGCGAGCCGTAGATGACGCCGATCTTCTCTCGAAGCTGGTTGATGAAGATGCAGATGGTGTTCGACTTGTTCAAGTTCGACGTGATCTTGCGCAGGGCCTGGGACATGAGCCGGGCCTGCAGGCCCACGTGGCTGTCGCCCATCTCGCCCTCGATCTCGGCTCGAGGGGTGAGTGCCGCGACGGAGTCGATGACCAGCACATCGACTGCACCAGAGCGGATGAGCATGTCAGCGATCTCGAGCGCCTGCTCGCCGGTGTCTGGCTGCGAGATGAGGAGGTCATCGACGTTCACGCCGATCGCCGCCGCATAGATCGGATCCATGGCGTGCTCGGCGTCGATGTAGGC
>CAITOG010000259.1 GCA_903893955.1 uncultured Actinomycetes bacterium | reverse complement strand
CGAGGTCGCTGTGGTGGAGATGGACCTCACGAGAGCGACGGCGGAGCACCGTCAGCCCGTCCTGCGCAGGCCCGCTCACCGGGAAGGTCATGAAGTCGAATGCCGCGTCGTCGAGCTGGCTGACGATGACCGGGATCGCCGCGGCGCTGACAGCGACATCGTCGACGAGCTCGACGTACGACCGCGTTGCGCCGGCCTCGATCTCAGCGGCACGCCCTTCTGGCCCCCCTTCGTACTGGGTCACGGCAACGTGCTCGGCACATCCTTTGAGACGCCGGACGACGCTGTCGGCGTTTCGTGCGATGTGGGTGAGCAGGTGCCCGATCGTCCATCCGTCGAGCTGGCTCGGCGAGGAGGGGTCAAGCTCTGTGCTCCGCAGGTCATCGAGCAGGGAGCTGTCTGCACTCCTGGCTCGCTCGAGCGCGGTGTCGATGTCATGTCGATCTGCCATCTCCTCGACGCTAGGCCCGAGATGGCTAGGTACGCTGCTCGCATGGACATCCGGATGGACGGCAAGGCAGCGATCGTGACCGGAGCGAGCCGGGGGATCGGCCTCGCTATCGCCCAGCGACTGGCGGAGGCAGGTTGTGACGTGCTGCTGGTCTCGCGAAAGCCCGACGGACTCGAGGCGGCGGCTGCCTCAATCCAAGGACTCGATGGCGCAGTGTCGTGGGAGGCAGCGCACGTCGCCCGACAGGAGGATGCGCAGCGGGCCATCGACGTGTGCCTCGACCGCTACGGGCGGGCAGACATCCTGGTTAACAATGCTGGGACCAACCCGTACTTCGGTCCGATGCTCGAGATCGACGAGGTCCGGATGACCAAGACCTATGAGATCAACCAGGCGTCAATCCTCCACTGGTGCAGGGCGGCGTGGACGTCGTGGATGGCTGAGCATGGTGGCTCGATCTTGAACATCGCTTCGATCGGCGGCCTCGGCCCAGAGCCGGGCATCGGTTGGTACAACGTGACCAAGGCTGCGGTCATCCACACCACGAGCCAGCTCGCGTTCGAGCTGGCACCCGGGGTCCGGGTGAACGCGATCGCTCCTGGGCTCGTCAAGACCGACCTCGCTCGAGCCCTCTGGGAGGAGCACGAGGAACAGATCGCGGCGAAGCTGCCGTTGCGACGTCTGGGAGAGTCTGATGACATCGCGACAGGCGCGCTGTTCCTACTGTCGGATGCTGCCTCGTGGATCACCGGACAGACGCTCGTCATCGACGGTGGGACGACGAACCAGCCCACCGGCGGGGTCAGCTGAGCGAGCGCCTTCGGACCTTGCCGAGCGGTGTGCGCGGCAGGCGGTCGACGAGCACGAGCTCGCGTGGCGCACAGTAGCGGGCGAGCCGGGCGGCGACTGTGTCGCGGACCTCGTCGATCGTCGGTGGGGTGCCGTCAGGAACGATCCAGGCAACGACACGGTGGCCCCAGGCCGGGTCCAGTCGACGCCAGACGGCGACCTCGCTGACCCCGGGGATGTCCCGCAGGACCTGCTCGACATCGTCCGGCCACACCTTCTCGCCCCCGGTCACGATGACGTCCTCACGCCGCCCGGCTACCTCGAGGCTTCCGTCGAGAGCCAGACGACCGACGTCGCCGGTGGCGAGCCAGCCGGGCGAGTGGTCGGGGCCGTCGACGAGAGGGGCAGGTCGATCCCGGTAGCTGCGAAGGAGGGTCGGCGAGGAGATCAGTATCTCCCCCCACCCCTCGCCATCGATGTCGCGGAGTGCGAGGTCGACGCCCGGGAGAGGCAGGCCGTCGTAGACGACCCCTGACCCCGTCTCGGTCATGCCGTAGGTCGCGATGACGTTGGCCGGCCGAGACGACGGCGGCGCGGCACCACCGAGGAGGACCT
>CAITOG010000258.1 GCA_903893955.1 uncultured Actinomycetes bacterium | reverse complement strand
CGCCGGCGACGATGCCCTCGTCGATGGCGGCCCGAGTGGCGCTGAGCGCGTCCTCGATCCGATGCTTCTTCTCCTTGAGCTCCACCTCGGTGGCAGCGCCGACCTTGACGACGGCAACGCCGCCGGCCAGCTTCGCAAGACGCTCTTGGAGCTTCTCGCGGTCCCAGTCAGAGTCGGTCTCCTCGATCTCACGCTTGATCTGCGAGACGCGGCCAGCGACCTCGGAGGTCTCACCGGCACCATCGATGATGGTGGTGGCGTCCTTGGTCACCACGACGCGGCGAGCCGAGCCGAGCAGGTCGAGCGTGGCGGTGTCGAGCTTCAGCCCGACCTCCTCCGCGATGACCTGGCCGCCGGTGAGGACCGCCATGTCCTGGAGCATCGCCTTGCGGCGCTCGCCGAAGCCCGGTGCCTTGACCGCGACCGAGTTGAAGGTGCCACGGATCTTGTTGACCACGAGGGTGGCAAGTGCCTCTCCCTCGACGTCTTCGGCGATGATCAGCAGCGGGCGACCCGACTGCATGACCTTCTCGAGCAGCGGGACGAGCTCGGACACCGCAGAGATCTTCGAGTTCAAGAACACGATGAACGGGTCCTCGAGCACAGCCTCCTGGCGCTCCTGGTCGGAGACGAAGTACGGCGAGAGGTAGCCCTTGTCGAACTGCATGCCCTCGGTGAGCTCGAGCTCCAAGCCGAAGGTGTTGGACTCCTCGACGGTCACGGTGCCGTCCTTGCCCACCTTGTCGATGGCGTCGGCGAGGGTCTCGCCGATCGAGGTGTCAGCGGCGGAGATGGAGGCGACCTGTGCGATCTCCTCCTTGCCACCGACGTCCTTGGCCTGCCTGGCGATGTCAGCCACTGCAGCGGCCACGGCCTTGTCGATGCCGCGCTTCAAGCCCGTCGGGCTGGCGCCAGCGGCCACGTTGCGCAGGCCCTCCTTGATGAGCGCCTGGGCGAGCACGGTCGCCGTCGTGGTGCCGTCACCAGCGACGTCATTGGTCTTGGTGGCGACTTCCTTGACGAGCTGGGCGCCCATGTTCTCGAACGGGTCGTCGAGCTCGATCTCTCGGGCGATCGACACGCCGTCATTGGTGATGGTGGGAGCGCCGAACGCCTTCCCGATCACCACGTTGCGGCCCTTCGGGCCGAGGGTCACCTTGACGGTGTCGGCGAGCTTGTCGACGCCAGCCTCGAGGCCTCGCCTCGCAGCATCATCGAACTTCAGGATCTTTGGCATGTGTGTCTTCCTCTTCTCGTTCTCTCTCTGGGATGGCTCGTCAGCCCGACCCCGGGGGGCGGGGGCCAGGCGACGGGGCCGTGGTACTACTTGCCGAGCTTGGCGAGGACGTCGCGGCTCGTGAGGATCAAGAGATCCTCACCGTCGACGGTGATCTCGGTGCCGCCGTACTTCGAGTAGACGACGGTATCGCCGACCTGGACGTCCATCGGGATGACCTCGCCTGAGGCCTCGGCACGGCGGCCGGGGCCGACTGCAAGGACCTCGCCCTGCTGGGGCTTCTCCTTGGCGGTGTCGGGGATGACGAGGCCAGACGCGGTGGTCTCCTCGCTCTCGCCGGGACGGACGACGATCCGGTCATCGAGGGGGCTGAGCTTCATGGAACCTGCTCCTTGGGTGTTGTTGGCACTCTAACCTTGCGACTGCCAAGACTAGCAGACTCGATTGGAGAGTGCCAACAACCCCCGGCTGGTCGCCGCCTCGCCCTCTAGGCTCGCGCACCACACCAGGAGGTTCCCATGGCCACGGTCAAGCCCGCCAAGACATCTACCCGTCCCGGCCGTCCTCGGGCGGCGGTGAAGAAGAAGGCCAACACCGCCGTCGCACCCAAGCGAACCCGTCGCCAGACCTCAAGGCGCACGCCGTGGGAGCACCTCGGCCACCCTTCCTCCGCTGTCATCGTCACGGGCGGTGCCAGTGGCATCGGGCGGGCGACCGCGCTCGCCCTCGCAGAGGCCGGTCGACCGGTAGCCGTCTGGGACCTCGACGAGAAGGGCGCCAAGGCCACCGCGCGCGAGGCCAAGAAGCTCTGGCGGGTCAAGACCACGTCGCTCGGGATCGACGTCACCAACTCGGCCAAGCTCCCCGACGCCATCACTCGGGCTCGCCACGACGTCGGACCGATCGGTGGCCTCGTGCACGCGGCCGGCGTCTCGGGCGCGACCCAGATCACGGCCATGGACGACGCGGCGTGGGACGGCGTGATGCAGGTCAACCTCCGCGCCGCAGCTGTCTTGACCAAGGAGCTGACCGAGTCGCTCACCGAAGCGGGACCCGGCTCCGCCATCGTCTACCTCTCCTCGATCGAGGCCTTCTTCGGCCACGACTTCCTGCCGGCCTACGCCGCTTCCAAGGCTGGCCTCCTCGGCCTGACCCGTTCTGCCTGCCACACGCTTGGACCGGCAGGGATCAGGGTCAACTCGGTGTGCCCTGGGGCTGTCGAGACCCCGATGCTCCAGCCGCTGCTCGACATCGAGGGGGTGCGAGCGGAACTCGAGGCGAGGACGCCGCTGCTTCGACTGGCCCAGCCTGAGGACATCGCCAGGGTGATCCGATTCCTGCTCTCCGATGAGGCGCGCTTCGTGACCGGCACCCAGCTGGTGATCGACGGCGGCCTCACCGCCATCAGCGGGATCTGACTCAGCGGTCCACCCCGCCTGTCGAGCGGAGCGTCAGCCGACGGAGTAGTCAGTCGACACGGCTCTCGGCCGCTGCAGCGCGCAGCACGACAGTGCCGCCCGCCTTGTCGTGGATGGTCTGGTTCCGCTTGTCCCAGATCGGCCACGCAAGGTCGAGGATCTCGAGCACCGTCAAGATGCCTGCGAGCAGGCTGGCCGCAGCGATGATCTCAGCGGTGAGCGCCCTGATGAACGCCTGGCGCATGGTGACCGGGGCCAGGGTGGTGGCATCGACGCAGGTGAGCTTGACTGCGCGCATACCGAGCGTGGCCCCATTCCAATAGGTCAAGAGGAGCCCGGCGTAGACCACTCGAACTGCCACGGAGACGGCGTAGACCAGCAGCGCGCTCGAACCGAAGGGCCGCAGCACGATGCTCAGCACGACGGCGAGCAACACTGCATCGATCAAGAACCCCAGCGCTCGCCAGCCGAAGGGGGCAAGTGCCGGGATCGGGGCGGGCTGAGCTGTCGAGGCTGTCGGATCTGCCCAGGATGGCGGGAGATAGGCGTGCTGCTCGTGCTCGTCCGCGGCAGGCTCGACCGGTGCCGGAAGGCTGTCCGGTCGCTGCTCGTCGTCGTGATCGTCTGCCATCGGCCTCCTGTCGGCTCAGAACATGAGCCTAGGTGGGCTCAGGCGGAGACCTTCACCACCACGGTGCTGGCAACCTTGTCGTGGAGGGTCTGGTTCTTCTTGTCCCAGGCAGGCCACAACAGGTCGACGAGGCCGATGATCGGGATGATCCCGAGCACGGCGTGGATCGCTGCTCGACCGAACGACTTGCCCCATTCGACCGCCTCACCGTTCGTGGCGTCGATGCAACGGACCTTGACCACCTTCATGCCGATGGTCTGTCCCTCCCACTTGGCGATCAAGACGGTGGCGTAGATGAGCTCGACCAAGAGGCCGAGGTAGATGGGCAAGGAGCCAGAGTGTCGGAAGAGGCCGAGTGCCAAGACCCCGACCACGATGGCGACCAGGATGCCGTCGATGATGTAGCCGAGCACTCGGATCCAGTACCCTGCCAGCACGCTCCCGTCAGGGGCGATCTGCGCTGGCGCCGCCTCGTTGAGCGGCGGGGCCTTGGGCAGGTTGGTCGGAGGGGGCGGAGGGGGCGGCGGTGCCACCGGGTGTTGGACCGCCTTGGCTGCCGACTCCTCTGGGGTCAACGGGATCGGTTCGATCTCTCCGCCCTTGTCGCCGCCATCTGTGATGTCGTCCGCCATCGCTCCTCCTCGGTCCGATGGCCCAAGCCTAGGACCGAGCACACCTCGGTGCAGGGGATCGCTCAGGGCTGGTGGCGCCGACGCTCCCAGCCGCCACCGTCAACTGGCGTGTAGAGGACCCGATCGTGGATTCGGTCTTCGCGGTGCTGCCAGAGCTCGAAGAGCGTCGGGACCAACCGGTAGCCGCCCCAGTGGGTTGGTCGAGGCACTGCTGCCCCGGCGAACCGGCGCTCCTCTTCGGCGACCGCCTCCTCGAGGGCTGTCCGGTCGCCGATCGGCTGGCTCTGTCGAGACGCATGTGCGCCGAGCTGGTGGCCTCGTGGTCGGCTGGCGAAGTAGGCATCGGACTCTGCCTCGCTCACCTGCTCGACGGCACCTTCGATGCGGACCTGGCGCCCGAGCGGCTCGACGTACCAGAGGATCGAGGCTCTCGGGTTCTCCTCGAGATCATGGCCTTTGCGGCTGTCGTAGTTGGTGAAGAAGCAGAAGCCGCGCTCGTCTCGGCTGCGGAGCAGGACCATGCGGGCCCTCGGCTGACCGTTGGCATCGGCGGTGGCCACGCAGATCGCCTCTGGTTCGCGGACGACCTCGACGGCCTCCTCCCACCATCGCTCGAACTGGACGAAGGGGTCGGCGTCGAGCGACGCCTCATCGAGCGGAATCCATCGGGGCAGGGTCATGGCTGCGCTCCCTCGAGCTCAAGGTGGAGTGACGGATCGGCGGCCAGCTCCAAGCCGTCGCCGACGTGGTCGAGGTGGTGCCACCCGGCAGCGGCGATCATCGCCGCGTTGTCGGTGCACATCGCCAGCGAGGGAAGGAAGCACTCGATGCCGGCCTCCTCGCAGGCTGCTCCAGCGGCAGCCCTCAGGGCTGAGTTGGCAGCTACACCGCCTCCGAGGACGAGCGCCCTGGCACCGGTCTGGTCGACAGCAGCCATCGATTTGGCCACGAGGACGTCGGTCACCGCTGCCTGGAAGCTGGCGGCCACGTCCGCCACCACCACGTCACCACCTGCCTGATCGACCGCCCTGACCACCGAGGTCTTGAGTCCCGAGAAGGAGAGATCGAGACCATCCTTGGCCATCGACCTCGGGAAGCGATACGCGGCGGGATCACCGGTGCCAGCCAGCCGATCGATGGCCGGCCCGCCGGGGTACCCGAGACCGAGGTAGCGAGCGACCTTGTCGTAGGCCTCGCCTGCGGCATCGTCGATGGTGCCACCGAGGAGCTCGTAGTCACCGGGTCCCTTCACCAGCAGCAACATCGTGTGCCCGCCCGACACCAACAGCGTCACGTGCGGATGTGGCACCTGGGGTGCCTCGAGCTGAGCGGCGAACAGGTGGCCCTCCATGTGGTTGATCCCGATGAGCGGCACGCCCCATGCCCATGCCATCGCCTTGGCGCCAGAGAGTCCGACGAGCAGGGATCCAATCAGGCCTGGTCCCCTGGTGACCGCCACGCCGACGATGCCCGGCTCGGTCATGGTGCCACCTGCCATCTCGATCGCCTGGGCCACCACCGGCTCGAGAAGCTCGACGTGCGCACGGCCAGCGACCTCAGGGACCACGCCACCGAACGCCGCGTGGAGGTCGATCTGGCTCGAGACCACCGACGAGACGACAGTGAGGTCCTCATCGACCACCGCTGCCGCGGTCTCGTCGCAGCTCGACTCGATGGCTAGAAGTCGACGAGCGGTCATGGCTCGGATCCTAGGGAGGCGGCGATCATTGCTCGACGCGCCATCTCCTCACCCGAGTCCATATCCCGGCACCACATCACGATCGCATCGACGCCGCCTGCGTAATACCCCCGGCGCACCCCCACCGGTGCAAGACCGAAGCGGCGATAGAGCGACTGGGCGCTGAGGTTGGTCGCCGCTACCTCGAGGGTGAGGTGGCGCCCCCCTTCAGCCAGCACCGCCTCGATGCCCTCGAGGAGCAGTCGGGTGGCGATCCCCTGTCCACGAGCGTCGATGGCGGTGGCGATGGTGTTGACGTGGACGTCCTCGTCGATCCGCATCAGGCCGAGGTACCCGAGTACCGAGCCACCATTGGTGGCGATGCTGTAGCGCCTCGTGGCGGTGAGCTCGAGCTCGCTCCTGAGCAGCCCGGCGGACCAGGGCTCGTCGAAGGATGCCTCCTCGATGGCCAGCAGCGCCTTCAAGTCCCGCTTCGTGGCCAGCCGGATCTCGAGGGCGCTCATGATCTCGGCCGGAGCGCCTGTGCAACCTGGAAGTTCGCCACCGCGTCGGGGTCCCGCAGGTAATGCGGCACGACCGCTGCCGGCGCCAACGGGGTGCCGAGCAGCCCCGCCGCGGCCATGGTGGCAGCGGCGCCAGCCGATGGGATCTCGAGGGAGGACTCGAGAGTCGCCCCCGCTGCCTCGAGCTCCGAGGCGTAGCGCTGCGCCCCGTCGCCGACAACGAGGGGCGCTCGGGTGCCGGCTCTGAGCTCGTCGGCGAGCGCTGCGGGAGAGAGCACCAAGGGCTCCCCCACCGCACGAGGTCTCGGCGAACCGAGCTCGAAGCTCTGGACGAACACCTCGGCACGTCGGGCATCGACGACCGCCGTGCACGTCGGCGCATCGAGGACGCTGGCTGCGAGCAACTCCAGGCTCGAGATGCTGAGGAGGCCGAGTCCGAGCGCGCTGGCGAGCGATCGAGCGGTCGCCACGCCAACCCGCAGGCCGGTGAAGAGCCCAGGCCCGACGTCGACCACGATCACATCGATGTCCTGAGGCCCGTGCCCGGTCGACGCCAGGAGCTCGGCGAGGGCTGGCAGGAGCGATTCGGTGTGGTGTCGATCGGTCGACGCCACGCGCTCGACAGCAGGCTGGTCGTCGATGACCACCGCCACCGAAGCCGCTGCGGTCGCTGTCTCCAGGGCCACGGTGATCACTGGGCGAGCACCGCCAAGAGTGCTGCATCATCGAGCGAGCGAGATGCCGAGCAGTCGAAGCTGAAGCGCCGGTCATCGGTCCCTTGACCAAGATCGATCCTGATCACGAGCCGATCGTCGCCGAGGACGTCGGGCGCGACGTCACCCCACTCGACGACGGCGACTGCGGCCTCCTCGACCAGCTCGGCGATCGAGAGATCGTCGGCCTCGACCCCAGAGTCGACCCGGTAGAGGTCGGCGTGGAGCATGACCTCGATGCCGCCACGACCGCTCGTCGGATAGGTAGCCACCATGGTGAAGGTCGGGCTCGTGATCCGATCTCGCACCCCAAGGCCTCGGCCGATGCCCTGTGCCAGCGCCGTCTTGCCTGCGCCGAGCCCGCCGATGAGCACGAGGACGACACCCGGCATCAGCGCAGCGCTCAGGCGCTCACCGAGGGACCTCGTCTCGTCGACCGAGCTCGTAGACGCCGTGATCATCGCTGTGTCCTCGTGGCCAGCGACCCCGCGAACGCCAGGTCGCCACGCAGGGCATCGACGATCGCGGCTCCTCCTCGAAGCGCAGCGGCGGGATGAAAGGCGGGGACCACCACTGCCGTCGTACGATCGCTCGACTGCTCGGTGCCATGCACGTCACGCATGACGGTCGCGTGACCAAGCAGCGCCCTCGTCGCAGTGGCGCCGACCGCCACGATCACCGGAGCGCTGAGCATTTGGAGCTCCCCATCGAGCCAATGGGCACACGAGGACCGCTCGATCGTCGTCGGCGTCCGATTGTCCGGTGGGCGGCAGCGGACCGTGTTGGTGATGAACACGTCCGAGCGAGTCAGACGAGTGGTCTCCTCGAGCAACTCGAGCAGCAGCTGGCCTGAGCGGCCCACGAAGGGGTGGCCGCTCTCGTCCTCGAGTCGGCCCGGCGCCTCCCCGACGAGCACGAGCGGCGCATCGAACGGGCCCTCGCCGGCGACCACCTGGGTCCTCGTGGCACTCAGTGCGCAACGCTCACATGAGCGACAGGCCGTCTCGAGATCGTCGAGGGTCCGGTTCACCGGGCAGCCACCACGTCGGCCAACAGCTCGGTGGCCTCGAGCATCACCATGTGACCAGCCCCCTTGGCCACCACGAGTCCGGCGTCAGGGATTCCCTCGGCCAGGCGGCGTGCCTGGCGGGGTGGCGTGAGCAGGTCGCGGCTGCCGACCACCACGGTCGTCGGCGTGTCGATCACGGCGAGCAGGTCACGGCCGTCGAATGAGAGCAGCGGACCCAAGATCTCGGCGGTCGTCGCCGGCGCCATCGACTGGGTCTGTGAGCGGGCCAGCTCGACCTCTGCCGCGCTCGGCGACGCGCCGAAGCTCGCTCGGGTCAGCCACACCGCCGCATCCTCGCCGGGGAACACGCTGGTACCCCGTGCGCTCGAGCGGCTGAGCACCTTGCCCGCGAGCTGCTCCAGGTGGGCACCGAAGCGGCGGCCGGCTCGGCTCTGTGTCAGGGGCCCGGTCGAGGTGTCGAGCGCCACGAAGCCGGTGATCCGACCACCAAGAGCAGCCCGGCCACGAGCCAAGAGGACCTGGGAGATCATGCCGCCCATTGAGTGACCGACCAGGGTGGCCCCATCGACCTCGAGGGCATCGAGCACCTCGAGGAGGTCATCGGCCTGTCTCTCGAAGCTCATGCCGTCGGAACCTGCGACCGACGCCCCATGGCCCCGCAGATCGATGGCGAGCACCCGGTGGTGCGAGCGCAGCTCTCGAAGCAAGGGCGCCCAGATAGCGCTCGAGAGGGTGACGCCATGGACCAGCAGGACGACAGGGCCGCTGCCCGCAGCCACGACGTGAAGCCGTCCGCCGTCGCTGGCGGTCACGAAATGATGCTCGACATCGGCCGGCATTGAGAGTCCTGCGTCGATGATCCCCGCCTCATTGGTGCGGAGTCGGCCAGCCGCAGAGCGCTCTGTGGCCCACGCTCCCCAGGCCAGGGCACCTGCTGCGGCAGCACCACCGGCGAGGAGGAGCAGCCGACGTCGTCTCATCGTCCCGTCCGCCACCACTTGCGGCCCCGCGGCTCGTCGGTCTGCACCTTGGCGCCGACCTCACGCCTCGGAACCCGTGGCCCGATCCCGCACAACACCTCGTAGGTGATCGTGTCGAGGTGCCCTGCCCACTCCTGGGCTGTGATGCGCTCATCGCCCTGTCGGCCGAGGAGGACCACCTCATCGCCCACCTCGACCGGCGTGTCGCCGACGTCTACCACGATCTGGTCCATCGTCACCGAGCCAGCCAACGGGTGGCGCTGGCCCTTGATGAGGACCTCCTGCCCGGCGTCGAAGAGTGCGCGAGGGAAGCCATCGGCGTAGCCGATCGGGACCGTCGCCACCCGACCGCTGGCAGACAGAGGACGCCGCCGCCCATAGGAGGGACGCTCCCCTGCCTCAAGGTCCCGGACCGCGGAGACGGCGGCCTTGATAGTCATCGCTGGCTCGAGATCGAGCGGCGCCTCGGTGGTGGCCCGAGCGGTGGTCGCCTCGCTCGGGCTCTCCCCGTAGAGGGCGATGCCGCACCGGACCATGGAGAATCGACTCTCGGGGAACCCGAGCGCCCCGGCCGAGTTCGCTGCATGGAGCACCGGTGGGTGAAGCCCGAGGCCTGCGGCCACTGCCACCGCCCGGTCGAAACGCTCGAGCTGGAGCATGGTGAACGCAGCCGCCTCGTCGCCGGCCTCGTCGGCCACAGCGAAGTGTGTGTAGAGCCCCTCGAGGACGAGCTGCTCCTCGTTGGCGATGGCGCTGAGGAGCTCAGCGAGCCCAGCCGGATCGACGCCCATTCGGTGCATCCCGGTGTCGACCTTGACGTGCACTGGATGCACGCTCCCGACAGCACGCGCCGCGTCAGCTGCTGCCGCCACGCCATCGAGCGAGGTCAAGGTGGGGGTCAAGACCGCGGAGAGGGCTGCCGACATGACTTCCACTGGGGGCTCCGAGAGGAGGAGGATGGGCGCGGTGATCTCCGCCTGGCGGAGTTCAAGCCCCTCGTCCACGATGGCCACCGCCAGACCCTCGGCCCCGCCCTCGAGGAACGAGACAGCAGCGGTCACCGCACCGTGGCCATACCCGTCTGCCTTGACCACCGCGCACAAGGCGGTGGAGCCGAGGCGATCGGCGATGGCCCGAGCATTGGCCCTGAGCGCGCCCCGGTCGATATCTGCCCAGGCCGGCCTGGTGATCCCTTCAACCGCCATGATGCAACGCTCCGATCAGATTGCCGATGAGTTCGGGCAGCTCGCTGGCGATAAGGGTGCCAGTCGCCTTGGCGCCTGCGCAGCCATGCGCCAGGGCGCCGAGGCCTGCGGCCAGAGGCGCGGCCAGCCCAGCGGCGAGCAGCGCCGCGATCAGCCCGGCTAAGACGTCGCCGGTGCCGGCGGTCGCCAGCGCCGGGGTGCCAGCCATCGAGAACAGCACCGTCCCCTCCGGCGAGGCGATGATCGTGGTCGGTCCCTTGAGCAGGACGACCGCACCCGTCGCAGTCGCCGTCGAGCGCACCACCTCGACCCGGTCGTCGCCGAGCGACCCGATGCCGAGCAGCCGCGTGAGCTCACCATCATGGGGGGTCAAGATCACCGGCGGTCCGTCTGCGACTGCGGCGGCGAGCTCAGCCGGCGTCGAGAAGGCGGTCAGACCATCGGCATCGAGGACAACCGGGCAGGGTCGCTCAGCGATGAGCTTGTGGACCGCAGCCTTGATCGGTGCGCCCGTCCCGAGGCCCGGGCCGATCAGCAGCGCACCACAACGAGCAGCCTCCTCCAAAGCCACTGCGGCGAGCTGGTCAGGCGAGGTGGCCAGTCGGACGAGCTCGAGTGGCCACGCCATCGACGCGGTGCCATCGACCGGGTGGACCAGGCGCGTCATCCCGGCGCCGCCGCGCAGGCACCCGAGCGCGGAGAGGGCGCCGGCCCCCTCCATCCCTGGGCCGCCAGCGACGATCGTCACCGCCCGGCTCCACTTGTGCGAGCGATGGGCTCGGGCTGGGATCAGCGACAGGTCATCCTCGTCGAGGAGCGCCATCGAGGCGGTGGCGGTCGAGATACCGATGTCGGCCAAGACGACGTCCCCGCTGAGGGCAGGCCCCTGGCCGAGCAGGAGGCCCGGGGTGAGCGCAGCCATGGTCACCGTCACATCGGCGGCCAGCGCGCTGCCGTGCACCTGACCTGTGTCCCCGTCGACGCCGGAGGGGATATCGACCGCCACGACAAGCACGCCTGGAGGTGCCGTCGGCGCGTCGTAGTCCCGAGCCAGCCCGGTCCCGTAGGCGGCGTCGATGACCACATCAGCGCCGCCAAGGTCGACCGGCCCGGTGGCGTCCAGCACCCTGACGGAGGCGCCCTTGACCTCGAGCAGTCGAGCAGCCACCCGGCCGTCAGCGCCGTTGGATCCCTTGCCTGCCACCACGATGATGGTGCGATCCGCCACCGAGGGACACCGATCGAGCACCGTCTCGGCCACTGCCCGCCCTGCACGCTCGACGAGCTCGTCGTGCGTGGTGATCTCGAGTGCGGCCGCGTCGAGCGCCCGCATCTCCGCCACGGTCACGACTGGGCGCATCCGCACCGCCTCGACGCGATCGCCACCGCTGAAGCCAGATCGCCCTCGTGGGTCATTGAGATGACGACCTCGTCGGTCTCGAGCTCGGCCGCCAGCTCGGCGGCGCGCCCACTGAGCCGAACCGTGGGGGCGCTCCCCCGTCCGCCGACGATCTCGATGTCGCGCAGCGAGACCGCGCCGAGCCCCACGCCGAGCGCCTTCATCACAGCCTCCTTGGCGGCGAAACGAACCGCTGCAGAGCGATCGCGCGCTGCGCTGCTCTGCCCTGCGGCGAGGACCTCGAGCTCAGCAGCGGAGAAGATCCTCGATGACATGGCTGGCCTGCGGCGAAGTGCTGCTGCCAACCGAGAGGTGTCGACGAGATCGGTCCCGACGCCGACGACGCCGCCCATCACTCGACCGTCACGGTCTTGGCCAGGTTCCGAGGCCGATCGACGTCGAAGCCTCGGCGCCGAGCGAGGTGGTAGGCGAGCTGCTGGAGCGGCACGATGTCCTTGATCGGGCTCTGCAAGTCGCCGGCGGGCGGCACCTCGATGACATAGTCGCCGAGTGCTGCTGCGGCGACGTCGCCGTCCTCGACGAGCAGGACCACGGTGGCGCCCCGCGACTTCACCTCGGCCACATTCGAGAGCATCTTCTCCTTGAGTGGTCCACCTGTCGCCACCGCCACCACGACGCAGCCGGGCTCGATGACCGCCAGCGGTCCGTGCTTGAGCTCGCCGCCTGGATACCCCTCGGCGTGGAGGTAGGAGATCTCCTTGAGCTTGAGCGCTCCCTCGAGCGCGGTCGGGTAGCCGGCGTGGCGGCCGAGGAAGAAGAAGTCGGTGGCGTCGGTGAGCGACGCGGCGACCTTCTCGACCGCGGGGCCGCGGCTGATGGTCTCAGCCAACAGCTCAGACAGGCGGCTCAGCTCTCGTGCCTCATCCGCCACCGCAGCCGGGCTGAGCTGGCCACGCACCTGGGCCAGGTGGAGGGCGAGCAGCTCGAGGGCCACCATCTGGGCCAGCACCGTCTTGGTGGCGGCGACGCCGACCTCGAGGCCGGCCCTGGTGTAGAGCACGCCGTCGGCCTCTCTGGCCATCGACGAGTCGACCACGTTGGTCACCACCAGCACGCGTGCGCCGTCGTCTCGGGCGTGGCGCATGGCCTGGATCGTGTCGACGGTCTCCCCCGACTGGCTCACCCCGATCACGAGGCACGAGGCATCGAGCACCGGGTCCCGGTAGCGGAACTCGCTGGCGATGTCGACCTCGACCGGAATCCTCGCCCAGCGCTCGAAGGCATACTTGGCCACAAGGCCGGCGTGGAAGCTCGAGCCGCAGGCCACCACGATGACCTTGGAGAAGCTGGCCAGCTCCTCCTCGCTCAGGCCCAGCTGGTCGAGCACGAGCTGTCCGTCCGGGCCGATCCGGCCTGCCAGGGTGTTCGACACGGCCAAGGGCTGCTCGTCGATCTCCTTGGTCATGAAGTCGTCGAAGCCACCCTTTTGCGCTGCCTCAAGATCCCAGTCGATTCCGAGCAGCCTGGTCACCGCCGGGGTCCCGTCGAGATTGGTCACCCGCAGCAGGCCAGGGCGGAGCTCGGCCACCTGGTCGTCGTCGAGTGCGATGAGCTCACGGGTCTTTTCCAAGAGCGCAGGGATGTCGGAGGCCAGGTAGGTGGCCTCCTCGGTGACCCCGACGATCATCGGCGAGATCCGCCGCGACGCGACGATCAGATCCGGCTCATCCGCGGTGACCACCGCGATGGCGAACGCCCCTCGCACCACCTGGAGCGTCGTTCGCAGCGCAGTGGTCAGGTCGTCGCCGGCGGCCAGCCGCTCCTCGATGAGGTGGGCGAGCACCTCGGTGTCGGTGTCCGATGCCAGGGTGTGGCCGCGACTGGTGAGGCCGGCAGCGAGCTCGAGGTGGTTCTCGATGATCCCGTTGTGCACGAGCGCCACCCGACCAGAGCAGTCGAGGTGCGGGTGGGCGTTGTGCTCGGTGGGGTGGCCATGGGTGGCCCAGCGGGTATGGCCGATCCCGAGCGAGCCCGAGAGGCCAGCAAGCGCTGCCGCTTCTCTGAGCGTCGCCACCGAGTGGGTGCCATCAGCAATCCGTAGTCGAGTGAGCGAGGTCTCGCCCATGACCGAGATGCCGGCAGAGTCGTACCCTCGGTACTCAAGCCGCTCGAGGCCGTCGAGGAGGGTGTCGAGGGCATCGGCCGCACCGGTGACGCCGATGATCCCGCACATGGTTGCTAGGTTACCGGCCCGCCTCCACCCTGGGCACCGAGCTCCTCGGTCACCAGGTCGCAGAGCTCGTCGGCCACAGCTCGCGCCACTCCGGCATCGCTCGCCTCGACCATCACCCTGACCACGGGCTCGGTCCCCGATGCTCGGACCAGGATCCTCCCGTCGTCGCCGAGCGCAATCTCAAGCTCGGCGATCCGCTCATGGACCCGTGTGGCGGAACCCAGGTGGCTTGCTGCAATGCCATGAACCGCTTCGAGAACCTGGGGGAAGATCTCGAGTGCGCTCGACGCCAGAGCAGAGAGCGACTCCCCGCTGCGGCGCACGAGGTCGGCGAGCATGATCCCGGTCAGCGCACCGTCACCTGTGGTGGCGAGGTCAGCGAAGATGATGTGGCCCGACTGCT
>CAITOG010000257.1 GCA_903893955.1 uncultured Actinomycetes bacterium | reverse complement strand
GGCACAGCGCTGTCTCGAGTCGCTCTTTGACTGCGGCCATGGCGGTGAGATCACGCCCAGCGACGGGTTGCTCGATGCAGACCGCGCCGACAGCATCAAGCGCAGCGAGCTCAGGATCGAGATCGCCTCGCTCGTCGAGCCCAAAGGCCCCGTTCGCATCAACCTGGACCGGGACATCGAGCGCATTGATCACGAGTCGGGCGGGCGACTCGCTGAAGCCTCGCGCCACCTTGAGGCGAATCCTCGAAGCCCCGGCCTCAACGCCACGCGCCGCACGGTCGAGGACGGCGTCCTCGCTGTGATCGCTCGGGATGCCAACGACGATGCCGAAAGGCACACCGCCGACGTCCACGTTGAGCCAGGAAGCGAGCGAGCGGTCTGCGCAACGCAGCTCGAGATCAAGCACGGCCATCTCGATCGCCGCGACCACCATCTTGTCGATCCCCGTCGTCGCCCCCAGGCTGGCGATCAGGTGGCTGCCTGGGCAGCTGCCCTGGCGTGCCTCGGCGGCGAGCAGCAGCTTGGGAAGCCACGTCGACTCGAGCGATTGGAGAACAGCAGCGAGGCTGGGATCGTCGCCGACCACCATGTCCATCGCGGCGACTTCTCCGACGCCCTCGCCGTCGTCGGTGCGGATGTGCACGTAGGCGACACGCCGTTGTTCGTGCGTTCCCGACGAGGTGCCGACCGAGGAGCGGAGCGCTGGAGTGGCGACGGTCACAGCGACCTGGCGAAGCCTTCCCGGGGCTGGGAGGGGCGCGGGTATCATCTGCGTGCGGCCCGGATGGCGGAATCGGCAGACGCGACGGACTCAAAATCCGTTGTCCTTAGTGGCGTGCGGGTTCGAGTCCCGCTCCGGGCACCACACAGCAGCTCGACCTCAGCGAAGGTCACCGAGCCGCCTCGCCGCCTCGATCGGCATCGCCTCACGCTGCCCCACAAGACCGCTGATCGGGAGCGACGCCACCACCGAGGCAGACCCAGACCCAGCGAGCTGTCGCAGCGGCGCGCCATCAGGGCCGACGATCTGGGAGCGTCCGCAGTAGCGAGGAGCCGGCTGAGCTGCAGCCACCACGTAGCTGACGCTCTCGATCGCACGAGCGCTGAGCAGCGTGGTGAACTGATGGCTCTTGCGCGGGCCTGGCACCCACGCAGCGCCGATGGCGAGGACTCGAGCCCCCTTGGCAACGAGGGCGGCGCTCATCTCTGGAAAGCGCAGGTCGAAGCAGGTGAGGATTCCGACGCCGACGCCGCCGACGTCCACGACCACGAGATTGTCGCCATCGACGTTCCCCGGAGTAACCCCAGCAGACTCGCGGAAGCCCAGCGCGTCGTAGAGATGGATTTTTCGATACACCGCCCTGATGCCATCGCGGTCGACCGCGATGGTCGTGTTGTGTGGAGCCTGTCCTTCCTCAGTCCGCTCGAACATCCCGGCGATCACCACTGACTCGCCAGCGAGATCGATGAGGGTGTTGACGAAGGGGCCTTCGAGCGACTCGGCATCTGGCGCCAGTTCTGGGGCTCCGACCCCGAACGCTCGCTGCGAGGCCTCGGGGAGCACGACAAGGTCCGGTCGCTGCTGGATCAGCGGCATCAAGCGCTCTTGCAGGTCGGCTCGATTTCGAGCGACGTCCTCACCAGAGGCGAACTGCAGCACGGCGACCTTCACGCTGACGACGCTATCGGCTCGCCGAACCATGGGCCCGTGGCAGAATCCGTCTCACGCCTCGACGAGAAGGAGCGCCTCGGTGGCCATTGCACTCTTCCCTGGACAGGGATCGCTCAAACCTGGCATGGGGACACCCTGGGTCGAGCACGATGCCTTCGCAGTCGTTGACGAGATCGGCGAGATCACCGGAGTTGATGTCCGTCACCTCCTGACCGACGCGACCAGCGACGAGCTGATCAGGACGGACAACGCTCAGCTGGCCACCTTCGCCCTCAGCACTGCCATCGCACAGGCTGCCCGTGGTGCCGGGGCGACCTTCGACACGGCGATCGGTCACAGCCTCGGCGAGTACAGCGCCCTCGTCTGCGCATCGATCCTGACGCTGCCGGTCGGTGCTGCCTTGGTCCTCGAGCGAGGCAAGGCGATGGCCGAGG
>CAITOG010000256.1 GCA_903893955.1 uncultured Actinomycetes bacterium | reverse complement strand
TGCATGCCCGGGTCGGCGCACTCCCAGGCCGCCTGTGCGAACTGACGGAAGACCTCACGGGCCTTGACCGTCCGGACGACCGAACCGTCAGAGCGAGCGAGGAGGTCCCAGTCGGCGTCGTCGACCACCGCCTGCATGAACTCGTCGGTGACCCGGATCGAGTTGTTGGCGTTCTGGTACTGGACGCTCGTGATGTCCTTGCCGTCGAGGCTCATGTCGAAGCCAGCGTCAGCGAGGGCCCGGGCCTTCTTCTCCTCGTGCGCCTTGCACCAGATGAAGTCCTCGATGTCAGGGTGGTCCGCGTCCAAGATGACCATCTTCGCTGCCCGGCGCGTCTTGCCACCCGACTTGATCGTGCCAGCAGAGGCATCAGCGCCTCGCATGAAGCTGACCGGACCTGAGGCGGTCCCGCCACCCTTGAGCAGCTCAGCCGACGAGCGGATCTTGGACAGGTTGACCCCCGCACCGGAGCCACCCTTGAAGATCACGCCCTCCTCGGTGTACCAGTTGAGGATCGAGTTCATCGAGTCCTCGACAGCCAGGATGAAGCATGCGCTCGCCTGCTGCGGCACGCCCTTGACGCCGATGTTGAACCACACCGGCGAGTTGAAGGCGGCCTTCTGGTGGATGATCAGGTGCTTGAGCTCGTCACAGAAGACCTCTGCCTCGTCGGCGTCGACGAAGTAGCCGTCCTTGATGCCCCACGCCGTGATGGTGTCGGCGACACGGTCCGCCACCTGCTTGAGCGAGGTCTCTCGCTCGGGCGTGCCGAGCGAACCTCGGAAGTACTTCTGGGCGAGGATGTTCGTGGCGTTGACGCTCCATGTCGAGGGGACCTCGACGTCGAGCTGCTCGAAGGCGACGGAGCCATCACGGAAGTTGGTGATGCGAGAGTCCCTGCGCTCCCAGGTCACCTCGTCGTAGGGATGGACTCCCTCCGTGGTGAAGTGCCGGCGGATGCCGATGCCTGTGCGCTGTGGTGCGATTGCCATGGTTGCTCCTCGTCGTCTCTGCGGCCAGCTCTTCCGCCACCCCCAACCGTTGCCGCTCTCGGCTGAGAATTCCCCCCGACCCCGCAGAATTGCGAAAACCACAACATGTTGTGGTCTCCAGAGACAGGAGATCAAGATGCAGTGGTTATTACAGCACTGTAGTTACGCACCTGTCAACGTTTTGTGCCTCGCGAAATCGCAGGTCAGAGGGCGTTCGCGAAAGTTTGCGCGAGAGTTGGCCCCGCAGAGCCCTGAACTCGCTGCGCTAGCGTCCTGATCCATGGCTCTGATGATCGCCATCGATGCCGGTACCACGGGGGTCCGAGCTCTCGTCCTCAATGCCGAGGCCCGCGTGATCGACGTCGCCTACCGAGAGCTGCGCCAGTCCTATCCATCGCCTGGACTCGTCGAGCACGACGCCGAAGAGATCTGGCGCCTCGTCACCGAGACCCTGGGCGAGGTGGCCAGCCGACTCGATCCCGGCCAGGTCGCCTCGATCGGCATCACGAACCAGCGCGAGACCGTGGTGGCCTTCGACAAGGCCACCGGCCGAGCGACCGCGCCAGCCCTCGTCTGGCAGGACAAGCGCACCGCAGCGACGTGCGCACAGCTGCGCGACCAAGGCCACCTCGATCTCGTCAGGTCGACGACCGGCCTGGTCCTCGACCCGTACTTCTCAGCTACCAAGATGGCGTGGCTCCTCGAGCACGGCGCGCTCGACGGCGCGACGGAGCCTGCGCTCGCCACCGTCGATGCATGGATCGCCTGGCAGCTCACCGGGGGCGTCGACGGCGGCAAGTTCGTCACTGACCCGTCAAACGCCTCGCGCACCCTCCTCTTCGACATTGATGCCCTGGCCTGGTCACCCACGCTCAGCTCGATCTTCGGGGTCCCTCTCGAGCTCCTGCCTGACGTGGTGCCGTCATGTGGCCGCATCGCCACGGTGGCGCCGTCCGTCTTGCCATCACTCGGCGGTGTGCCGCTGAGCGGGATCCTCGGCGACCAACAGGCTGCGCTCTTCGGCCAGGCCTGCTTCGATGAGGGCATGATCAAGGCCACCTACGGGACCGGGGCATTCGTGCTGCTCCAGAACGGGCCCAGGCGACCTGCGGTGGCTGATGGGCTGCTCACGACCGTGGCCTGGGATCTCGGTGACCACGGCGGCGTGGCCTACGCGCTCGAAGGGTCCGCTTTCGTCGCCGGTGCAGCGATCCAATGGCTCAGGGACGAGCTTGGGATCATCACCGACGCTGCCCAGACCGAGGCGCTGGCGCGACAAGCGGCCCCAGGAGACGGCCTCTCCTTCGTCCCAGCCTTCGTCGGGCTGGGCAGCCCCTGGTGGGATGACTCGGCGAGGGGGGCGCTCGTCGGGATCACCCGAGGCTCAGGTCGGGCTGCGCTCGCTCGTGCGGTGGTCGACTCGCTGGCGTTCGAGGTCCGTGCCATCACCGATGCGATGGCCGCAGCGAGCTCGGCCTCGCTCCGGGGCCTTCGCGCCGACGGCGGCGCTGCAGCGATGGATCTCCTGCTCCAAAGCCAGGCCGATCAGTCGTCGATACCTGTCGAGCGGCCTCGATCGCTCGAATCGACGGCGATCGGCGCAGCCACCGTCGCCGGGCTTGCCGAGGGCGTCTACGGGTCGCTCGACGAGGTGGCCGAGACCTGGTCGAGAGCCGCTGTCTTCGAGCCGTCGAAGGACCCAGCCGACGCTGCGCGCGCCTATGACGCGTGGCTTGGCGCTGTGGAACGTTCCCGCGGATGGGCCTGAGGGAAGCTCACGACTTCGCCTTCTTCGGGATGTACTCGTCGAGATACGGACGATCTGAGAGCTCGGCGATGGTATGCATGAGGCGATCGGTGAAGTCGCGCAGCGCCTCCTGCTCACTCGGCGCATCGGCGATGTCCCCGGGCAGGAGATACATCGGATCACCGAAGACGACGCTGACCCGCCGGAAGGGCCGCATCCAGTTCTGACCCACTGGCTGCACGTCGGTGGTGCCACGCAGGCCGACTGGCACGACTGGGCACCCGCTCCTGAGCGCCATCCTGGCCACGCCGGTACGCCCCTTGTGGACGTACTCATCGAGGGAGCGCGTCCCCTCTGGGTAGAGGGCGATGAGCTGACCGTTATCGAGGACCTCGAGTGCGGTCGCCAGCGCCCGCTCAGAGGCGCTGCCGCCGCCCCGACGGATCGGGATCTGGCCGGCCGCCCGAAAGAACCATGCCATCTTGGGGTCGTCGAAGTACTCCGCCTTGGCCAAGAAGGTGACCTTCCGTCGGATCACGACCAGAGGGATGAACAGCGAGTCACAGAACGCCTGGTGGTTCGCAGCCAGGATGGCGCCGCCCTTCGGAGGGATCGCAGCTCGGTGCTTGGGGCGGACTCGGTAGAGAAGGAACATGATCGGCGAGAGAACGATCTTGAAGAGCCAGTACGCCACGTGGCGCACGCTACTTGCCACGCTCTTTGGGTGCTTGGCTGAGCAGCGGAGCCCGTGAGTGGCAATACTCAGGGCACGACCACCGGGGAGGGACCATGACCATCGAGCACGCTGCCACCGTCATCAAGGAGGGGTTGGCTTTCGGCGAGGCCCCTCGCTGGCATGAGGGACGGCTGTTCTTCTCGGACTTCTATCGTCACGGCGTCTTCTCAATCCAAGCGGACGGCACCGACGAGCAGCTCCTCGTCGAGGTGCCCGGTCAGCCCTCTGGTCTCGGCTGGCTCCCCGACGGCTCGCTCCTGATCGTCTCGATGACGGACCACAAGGTGCTTCGTCGAGCTGTCGATGGGACGGTGGCGCTCCACGCCGACATCGCTGAGCACTGCGGCTACTGGGCCAATGACCTCGTCGTCGGCCCTAAGGGAACTGCCTACGTCGGCAACTTCGGCTTCGACCTCGACACCTTCCTTGAGGAGCACGGCGTCGAGGGCGTCTTGACCCCTCCCGGGCCGCCGACCACGAACCTCGTGGTGCTCTCCCCCGACGGTGAGATCATCCAGGTCGTCGATGACATGGCCTTCCCCAACGGCTCGGTGATCACCCCTGACGGCGCCACGCTCATCGTGGGCGAGACGATGCGTATGCGGCTCACGGCCTTTGACATCGCCACCGATGGCACGTTGTCGAACCGACGGACCTTCGCCCAGCTCGAGCTGGTCCCGACCGATGGCATCTGCCTCGACGCCGAGGGGCAGGTGTGGGTCGCCAACGCGCTCGCCCCAGAGGCGATCCGTGTTGCCGAGGGAGGCGAGATCACCGAGCGGGTCACGACGTCGCAGACCTGCTTCGCCTGCATGCTCGGCGGCCCTGCGATGACCACGCTGTTTGCAATGACCTCGCCGAGCTCTGACCACAAGATCGTGGGCGCAGGGGCGCTGCTCGCACGGATCGAATCGGCTGAGGTCGCTGTGCCAGGTGCCGGCCTCCCCTGACCCGCAGGTCAGGCGAGCTCGGGAAGCGCCTTCTTCAGGTTCCTGATCGCCTGGGAGATCCGCTGCTCGTTCTCGATGAGGGCGAAGCGGACGTACCCGTCGCCACCCGGGCCAAAACCGACACCGGGCGAGGTCGCCACGTCAGCCTCGGTGACGAGGAACTTCGAGAACTCGAGCGCCCCCATGTGGCGGTACGGTTCTGGGATAGGCGACCAGACGAACATCGTCCCCTTCGGAGGGGTGAGCTCCCACCCGATGCGATTGAGCCCGTCGCAGAGGTGGTCACGCCGTGACTGGTAGATCGAGCAGATCTCGGCGGGATAGTCGGGGGCCTCGTTCATGGCGACGATCGAGGCGATCTGGATCGGCTGGAAGGTGCCATAGTCGAGGTAGCTCTTGAGCTTGGTCAGGGCGGCGACGACCTCTGAGTTGCCCACCATGAACGCACTTCGCCAACCCGCCATGGAGAAGGACTTGGTCAGCGTGTACAGCTCGACCGCCACCTCCTTGGCGCCGGGCACCTGAAGGATCGACGGCGGCTCGTAGCCGTCGAAGCCCACATCGGCGTAGGCGAAGTCGTGGACCACGATGACCTCGTGCTCACGAGCGAAGTCGACGAGTCGCTGCATGAAGGCCAGGTCGACGCACGCGGTTGTCGGGTTGTGCGGGAACGAGGCGATGATCACGCGGGGCTTGGGCCATGCGTTCTCCCATGCCTCGAGGAGACCGTCGAAGAAGGTGTCGCCCGGTGACAAATCCGCAGCGGCCGCCTCAGAGGGGTCGACCATGCGGACCTGGTGCACGCGTGCGCCAGCGAAGAGCGGCGCGTAGATGTGGATCGGGTACGACGGCGACGGGACGATGGCCGAGTCGTCGGGACCGAGCAGCACCCACATCAGGTGGCTCAGACCCTCCTTGGCGCCGATGGTCGAGATCACCTCGGTGTCCGGGTCCAGCTCGACGCCGAACTTTCGGGCGTAGAGCGCAGCCGCTGCAGCGCGGAGTTTTGGGATGCCCTTCGACGACGAGTAACGATGGTTGCGAGGGTTCTGGGCGGCCTCCGCCAGCTTGTCGACCGCCACCTGCGGCGAGGGGAGATCAGGATTGCCGAAGCCCATGTCGATGACGTCGCGCCCCTCGCTGCGAGCTGCTGCCTTGAGGCCGTCGATGGCGGCGAAGACATAGGGCGGCAGATCGTTGATGCGGCGGAATTCCATGGACGACACCGTAGCGGGGCCGCTGGGTGGCGACAGACCTCAGGTCGACGACGCGCGGGCGAGGACGTCGAGGGGAGTCGGCCAGCCGACGACGGCCCAGGTCGCACCCGCCTCATCCACGTCACCGAGCGTCGCGTGCAGCGACAACTCATCGACGCCAGCACCAGCCCAGGTCACCGTGGATCTCGCCGCCTGCTCTCGCACCTTGTCTGCGCTCGCCCCCCACATGTTGACTGCGCAGCCGAGCTCCTCTGCGATCGCCACCGTCGAGCGGGCACCGCCGCCGATCCAGACCTCGATCCCATCGGCCAGCTCGCGCTCGACCAGGGATCGAAGCGCCGCTCGTCGCTCGTCGGGTGGGTCGAAGGCGATGCCGTAGGCGAGGTTCTCCTCCGCGCTCTTGGAGTCACCGGTCCCCATCGCGGCGATCACGCGCCCCGCGCTGGCCTCTTGGAGCACTGCGAGCTGCGAGGCGAGGACCTCGTTGTCGACGAGTCCGATCCGGGCGACCAACGGGCCGACCCACAATCCGGGGTGCCGCCGGGCCACGTGCCCGAGGATCGAGAAAGGTGCGAGCGCAGGCCGTTCTGGCGAGCCCATCGGCCAGAGGTGGTCATAGGCAAACACCCCATCGACACCAGCCTGAGCCGCTGCGTCCGCCACCTCGATGGCTGCGTGCGGGCTCGACTGGAACGTCGGCAGCACCACGCCAACCTTCATCCGTCTCCCCTTCCAAGCAGCGCAGCACCGATCGCCCCTGCCTCTGGGCCGAGCTGGGCTGCCGCCACAATGATGGCTGGCCGGTCCCGACCCCCCTCGAGCATCGAGGGCAGCAGCTCACCCACCGGCCCGACGAGAAGGTCGGCATTGGCCGACAATCCCCCACCGATGACGATCATGGTCGGGTCGAGCACCGCCACCAGGTTGGCCAGTCCTCGCGCCAGCCACCATGCCACCTCGTCGATGATCCGCAGCGCCTCGGGATCGCCAGCCTGCGCTGCTTGGGTGACGTCCTCTCCGCGCACCGCCTCGGGATCGCCTCCGACGGCATGGAGGATCCCGGCGAGCCGGCCAGCGCGCGCGGCGTCGCGGCCCAGTCGACCGAGTGCTGTCCCCGAGGCGAACTGCTCCCAGCATCCTCTCGAGCCACAGGGGCACATCGCACCACCTGGGTCGAGCACCATGTGGCCGATCTCCCCGGCGTAGCCCCGCCCTCCTCGAAGAAGCCGTCCACCAGCGATGAGGCCACCGCCGATGCCCGTGCCCAGCGTGGCCATGACCACGTCGTCGTGACCTCTCGCCACGCCGAGCCTGGACTCAGCGAGCGCAGCGCAATCTGCGTCATTGGCAAGCGACACGTCTCGGTCGAGCTTGGCTTGGAGCGGCGCTTGGAGCGAAGCACCTGTCGCGCTGCGGAGGTTGGGCGCAGCCAGCAGGACGCCGTCGGTTCCCATCATTCCAGGCAGTCCGACACCGACCGTCGTCGATCGCGACCCGGGCTCACGCTCGAGCAGCTCGCCGACGACCTCGGCGATCGCTTGGTCAAGTCGTCGGCCAAGGTCTCCTGAGGGTGCCGACGGTGTCGGCCGCTCGACCCGATCGACGATGGCTCCCTCAGCGAGGACGATGCCGAGGATCTTCGTGCCACCGACGTCGACGCCGATGGCCGGCGACGTCACCGCAGAGACTCGGCGCGCGCCTTGAGCTCGCGCAGGGCGGTCGCCTGGATCCGCCCTTGGGCGCGGGACTTCACGAACCCTGGGATCGGCACCTTGAGCTGCGCTTCGAGGTGATAGGTGACCTCTGTCCCGCCAGGCGCAATGGCGAAAGCGTAGGAACCGTCGAGGACCGTGGTGAGGTCACCCTCGGTCAAGACCCACGAGAGCTCACCAGGGGCCTTCTCATAGTCGTAGCGAAGCTGATAGGTCGTCGACCTGCCGAATGCAGCGGTCCGGAAGGTGACCAAGAGCGGTCGTCCAAGACCGTCGCGCTCATCGACGGTGACCTGCTTGATGTCAGCCACCCACTCTGGGTAGCGCTCGATGTCTGCAGCCACCTCGTAGACGCTGCTCGGGCTCGACCCGACGAGGATCGTCTCCGTCGTCTGATCGCTCATCGGCACGACTCCTTTGTCACACGGCTCACACTCACTCTGGCACCTGCGCGCCCGGCCATCCAGCCGAGAGCGCACTGCCAAGCCTACGAGCGAGGACGTCGTAGTCGAAGGATGCCACCGCGCGCGCTCTCGCGGCGATGCCCATCGCTGCTCGGCGCTCTGGGTCCAAGAGCAGCTTCTGCAAGGTCGAGGCGAGCTCGGCGGCGCTCCTCGGGTCCTCGAGGACCGAGCCGGTGACGCCGTCGACCACCGCGTCGGCCGAACCACCGCTTCGTCCGGCGATCGCCGGCGTCGCGCAGGCGGCTGCCTCCAAGAAGACGATCCCGAACCCCTCCTGCTCGAGACCGCCCCAACGGTTTCGACACGCCATCACGAACACGTCAGCCGCTCCAACCAGACCTGGTAGATCATCGTCGGCGACCCGACCGAGCATCGTGACAGGCGCTCGGTGCTCGTTGACGAGCTTTTCGAGACGTGCGGCATCTCGCCCGGATCCGCCGATGGCGACCTGGAGCTGGGTGCCACTTCGAGCCAGGATGCCAGCTGCTTCGATCAGGGTGTCCATCCCCTTTCGTGGGACGAGCCGGCTGACGCTGACGATGAGCGGCACCTCGGGCTTGAGGCCGAGTCGCTCGCGCACCGCTGTGCGGCCCGCCGGATCGAGCGGTCGGAATCGCTGCGTGTCGACCCCTGGTGGGACTTGGAGCACCGGCGGCATGGAGGCTCGAGCGACCCGTCGGGCCTCCGCCTCGGGATAGGGGCCGGCGGCGATCGCTCCGGCCGACGACGAGAGCGTCCTGCGCAGGACCGCTCGTGCGATCGGCAGGCGACCCGGGATGGCGACCTCAGCACCGTGGAGCACCTGCGCTGCAGGGCCCACCGAAGACGCCAGCATGCCGAGAGGCACCACAGGATCGAAGAGCACCAGGTCGGCGCCGACCCGCGCCACCTCCTGCGCGACCAGCCGGCGGGTTCGGGGTGTTGGGAAAAACAGGATCCTCCCCGGGACACGTCGTATCGAGCCGCCAGCGGCGGTGAAGGCGGTGTCGAAGTCCGCCGCTTGTGGGTCGGATGACGCGGTGAGCACCGAGAACGTGCTCGGATCGAGGCGTCGCCAGAGCTCCCACAGGTAGCTCTGGATCCCGCCGACCTTGGGTGGAAAGTCGTTGGTGACGAGGAGGTGGCGGCGGTGGCTCATCCTCGAGCACCCTCAGCAGCCGTCGCCTCCGACTGCCTCCGCCTCGAACCTGAGCGGCGGCACGAGGCCTGCCCGGCCGAGCAGTCGGACCGCCCGGGCCTCGGCAGCGTCGATGATGAGCGCGTCGTCTGGCTCCCGCTCAACGATGAAGCTGACGACACAGTCGCCACACGCGTCGAGCTCTCGACCCCGACACCCATCGCAGTCGATCGTGATGTGCTGCTCCATCTCGCCACCTCCGGCTCCACTCGTCGAGGCAGGACCCCGATCACTGGCGTCAGCATGCGCCATGGCTGTGACAGGGCAGGCACGGACGAGGGAGGCGTCATCCCTCGAGGCGCGGTACATCGACCCGAAAGTCGCCGTGGAGCGCCCGTTCGACTGCGTCCTTGACGCCGCTGGCACCCCAGGCGACCCCCTCTGTCGCGACTGTCGTCCGACCTGGGACAACAAGGGAGAAGAAGGGCGTGCCCTGCACGCGGTAGTCGCTGAAGGCGCTCGGACTGATGAGAACCTCGGCGCCGAGCGAACGCTCGACGATGCCATCGCCCTCGCGCACGACGATCAGGACGTCGCCATCATCGATCCCGAGGAGGGGTGGCGTCGCCGCTGCGTCGAAGAGCTCATCGCAGCCGACGCAGTCTGCTGACAGGAACAGCAAGAGGAGCGCAGCGGTGCCGAGCGGTCTGTTCACGTGGAAGCCATCGAGACCTTCACCCTCAAGATCGACGGCTTCAACGGGCGATGTGCCTCGAAGCGTCGGGATCGGCCTCGACCTCTCGAGGACGGCCGCAGCCTCCTCAGGACTCAGCCGAGCCGACTCGGTCACTGGCCAGCTTCGACCGGTGGCTCGTCGCTGCCGACCTCGTCACCGTCGACCACTGCCTCGACGTTGCGGCCGTGCCCACACCAGCGACACGTCACTGAATCGACTGTCTCAGCGAGGACCTCAGTCTCCTCGACCTCGAGCTCACCACCGACGGTGAAGTGGTGGAAGGCGCGTGTGGTCGATGTCGTCACGACGTCGAATCGGGTCAGGTTGCCGCACGCAGTGCATCGGTATCTGGTCTGGGTCACGCTGGCAACGGTACCCCGAGCGAACCGAGGTCGGGTCACTCAAGCGTGGCCTGGCCAACCGAGCTCGTCTCGGCGACGGGCCGCCTCCTCAAAGGAGAGCGCGCCCGATGCTTCGAGCCGGTCGATCTCGTCCCGACGAATCAACGCTGATGTTGCGCCGGGAGCGCTCACCGCCGGTGTTCCTCGAGGCGGCGTGGGATCTCCGTCACCGACGATGACCGGCAAGCCGCCGAGCAGCGACGACCGGTCCTGTCGAGGCGTCACAGATCGACGGAGGAGCCGTGCGAGCGCGTCTGGTCGGCGCACGCCGTCGATGACGACCGGCGACGATTGTTCGAGCTCGAGGATCACGGCGCCACGCCCGAGCAGCCGGTCCAAGAATCGCTGCTCCACATGGACCTCAGTGATTCTCGAGAGCGTGACCTGGTCGGTCCTCTTTCGTGCGATCCCCTCGACGAGGAGCACCCGCTCGGTGGTGATCGCTATCACCTTCGATCGCCATCTGAGCCATCGGAGCACTGCCCAGAGCGCCGCCAAGGCTCCGGCTGCGAGCACGAGATCGATACCCACCGTTCGCTGCGAGCCGTGGAGCCTCGACACACCAAGCGCCACGAGCGCCGCCAGCGCCACGAGGAGGAGGATGGGTGCCACGAGCGATCGGCTCGATGATCGGATCTCCACCACCACCTCTTCGCCTTCGATGAGATCTCGCCGACGAACGCCCACTCCTGCAGGGTATCTGGGGCCCAGCGGATGACCATGGATCACCACCTTCGGCAGCGACACCAGATATCGTCACCATCTCATGGGGGTGGTGGGGGCCGCTCGGTGGCGCGCGATCGCTGGAGCCGTGGTGCTGCTGGCCGCCTCATGGGCGCCCGCAACGAGTGCCGCTGCCACCCAGCTGCGAGATGGCCCAGCTCCCTGCACCGCAGGACCTCCGCCGTACCCACTGGCGGGATTTTGCGGCACGTACCATGGGGCCAACACCTTCTTCGGCACCTACGGCCCGGGATTCCCGACAGCGACTGGCTGGGGACTCTGCGCCTTTCTGGCCGGTGGTGGTGGTTCCTACCCCGCGCCAGGCTACGACTATGTGCTGAGCGGACCTCCGGCCGGTGCTGACACCTCGCAGCTTGGTCCCCTTGGCTACGCGTTCTCACGAGGTCTGGTGGAGGGGACGTTCGGCGGCGTTCGCGGGCAGTTCACGGCTGACCAGGCTGCCGTCGCAGCCAAACTGCTCTACGACGACACTGTGTGGCATCCAGGTCCTTCGTCGCTCGACCCAGGCGTTCAGACGGCCTACACGACCTTCCTCGGCTGGGCGCTCTCGGCAGTCGGGGCGTCGGGGCCTCCCACCCTTCGCATCGGACTCGTCGGCGGCGGGAGCACCTTCACGTCGAACGCGCAGATCCAGACCACTGCTGCGTTCCCAGGAACAGGACGAGGGGTGGCCGGCCTCACGGTCCTCGTCGGCCTGACCAACGCCACGTTCGACGGCACCGCTGGAGCGACCTCGGCGGTCGGCACCACCGACGCCGCCGGCGTACTCATCCAGCGGATCACCGCAACGGGTCACGGGCCAGTCACCGTGACGGTCACCGCCATCGCCAATGTCGGGCAACTTGGCCTGAGCTTCTTCCGACCCACACGACACGTGCTCGGCGCGCAGGATATCGTCGCCCCTGAGGCGCCCACCACCATCATCGGCACCGCCAGCTTCACCTCCTCAGGGCCGCCCCCACCAGCGCCCGGAGCGATCGCGCTGCTCAAGTCAGGTGACGACACGAGCTACTTCTCGGTCGCCGGTGCGGTCTTCGATGTCCTGAGAGGTTCCGCTGTCGTTGCGTCACTCGTGGTGGGCGAAGACGGGGCAGCTGGCCCGACAGGGCCGCTCGAGCCGGGCACCTACACGGTGCGCGAGGTGACCCCACCCCCTGGCTATCAACCAGCCCCCGATCAGGTGGTGACGGTGGTGGGCGGCCAGACCGTCACGGCAAGCTTCACCGGACCTGCGGGCGATCGCATCGAACGCGCGTCGCTTCGCCTCAAGAAGGTCGACGCCGCCACCGGCGAGCCGCTCGCAGGCGCCGTCCTGGGCGTGTCCTACGACAGCCAGAACTCAGGGGGCTACGACGTCGACCTCGGCACGTGCACCACGTCGTTAGACGGGCTGTGTGCCTTGCACAGCGATCTGCTGCCCGGGCGCTACAAGGTCGTCGAGGTGGCGCCACCACCGGGCCACGTGGCGGATCCCTCGAGCCCGGTGTTCCTGGAGCTCAGCCCGGGTCAGACCGGCTCGGTCGTGCTCCATGACCCTGCGCTGGTCGCCCAGTCGTTCCACAAGGTGGCCGTTGGCAACGTGGATCCCGACACCGTCATCCTGGCGGGGGCCACGGTCACGGTCGTCACTCGAGGTGGCGCTGTTGTGACGAGCTGCACCACCGACCACAGCGGCTCGTGCACGGTGGCGGCGGTGCTCGTCGAGGGTGAGAGGTACTGCTGGCACGAGACCGCCGCTCCTCCTGGGCTGCAAGGTGGCGGCCACGGGTGCTTCACCGCGACAGCCGATGGGCCCTCGCTGCCCATCGTCATCGAAGACCCGGGGCGCTACGTGGAGATCCAGGCTCGCAAGGTCGACGCCACCGATCCCGCCATCGGCCTCGCCGGCGCCACCTTCGATCTCTATCGGATGGACGGCGGCACGGGTCCGACCAAGCCGACTCCCCCAGCGAACGCTGCGGCGCTCAGTGGAGGGACCTGGGTCGCCAGAGCAACCTCTGCGCCAGGTGGCGATGCCCAGTTTCCCCTCCAGCTCCCTGACTTCGCTTATTGCGTGCTCGAGCACAGCGCACCGCCTGGTTACGAGCTGAGCACCGCACCGGTCTGTACGCAGGTGCTCGAGGGCGTCACGACCGTCCCGCCCACGACCGCGGACGTCGTGAGCCACGATGTCCCGACGGTGCGGACCCTCCACGTCGCCAAGACCAACGCCGTAGAGCCCTCCGCCGGCGTGCCCGGTGCGACCTACGACCTCTACGTCAAGGATCCAGCTCCTCCGGGCACCCCGACACCACCGTCTGACGCCCCGAGCCATCCTGGCCTGACGTGGTACGCCCGTGGCACCACCAGCAGCACCGGCCACCTGTCGTTCACGATCCCCGTCGGCTACGCCTGGTGTGTCGCCGAACTCACCTCTCCGCCAGGGTTCGTCCTCGACACCGGCCTGCACTGCACTGCACCCATCGATGCCGACACCCCGGATCCGGTCACCCACCTTGCGATCGTCGAACAACCCGAGGAGATCGTCCTGTCGGCGTTCAAGTTCACAGCGAGTGCGCCAGGGATCGGCATCCCCGGCGCCAGCTACGCGCTCTTCGTCCAGGGGGCGTATCCCGTCGGCTACCAGGCACCGCAGGTCCCTCCGGGGTTGGCGGTGCCGGCCGGATCCGAGCTCTTCGCCATCGGCACCACCGATGGTGCCGGACGACTTTCCTTCCAGATCCCCGTCGGTCATGCATGGTGCCTCGAGGAACTCGCCGCACCGCCGGGCTACGTGATCGACCCGGGTCTCCACTGCACTGCGGTGCTCGATGCCGCCACCTCCCCCTCGGGGCTTGAGGTCGGCCTGGTCGAGCTGGCGTTCACGGGTGCCCTCCTGCCCGTCGGGCCGGGAATCGCGTGCCTGGGCATCGGCGTCACGCTGCTGGTGCTGGCCCGGACAACAAGGCGGCGACGTCGAGGTGGCATGATCTGAGCGTGACTGCGACCCTCGCATCGAGACTCAGACCATGAGCCCCCAACCGCGCGGCTTCGACAAGCTCGCCCAGGGCATCGCCGAACAGGTCGTCAAGCGGGTCATCGCTGCCTTGGACATCAACGCCCTCTTGGAGCAGGTCAACGTCGACGAGTTGATGGAGCGTATCGATGTGTCTGAAGTGGTCGACAGGATCGATGCAGACTCGCTGATCGACCGAGTGGACGTCGAAAAGATCATCCAGCGCGTCGACGTGGACGCCATCATCGATCGTGTCGACGTTGAGAAGATCATCGACCGCGTCGACGTGCAGAAGATCATCGATCGCGTCGATGTGAACGAGATCGTCGCCCGGATCGACGTCGACCAGCTCATGGACCGAATCGACGTCGCTGAGCTGGTCGATCGCGTCGATGTCGATGCCCTGGTCGAGCGCACAGAGCTCGGTTCGATCATCGCCCGGTCGACCACGAGCGTCCTGACCGAGGGACTCGACATGATCCGGAGTCAGGGGGTCGGCCTCGATGACTTCATCAACCGCTGGACCAACCGGGTGTTGCGCCGAAAGGGCGAGCTCCCGGCGGGACCACCGCTGCTGCTCCCGCGCGCGGGAGCGCTCACAGGCGGGAGTGGCGAGATCACCTCGCACGACGTCGAGGAGGCTTCGTGAGCCCACCCCGTCCGACGTTGAGCAGGCAGGGCAACTACGCCGGCGCGGTCAGCCGAGCGGCGGCATTCGCCGCTGACGTTGGCATCGGGTGGGCGGTGATCCTCATTGTCCTGGGCGTCACCTCGGCAGCAATCTCCTACCTCTTCCAGATCAAGTTCTCGGTCTACAACGACCTCCACTGGATAGCCGACGTGGTTCTCGTTGCTTGGTTCTTCATCTACTTCGCCTACCAGTGGTCACTCTCGGGCAAGACGCTCGGCATGGCAATCTTCGGGCTCCGGGTGGTCACGGTCGAGGGAGCACCGATTCGACCTCGGCAGGCGGCGATCAGGACCCTGTTCCTTCCCATCTCGCTGATCTTCGCCATTTTCGCTCTGACCGGCATCATCTACCGGACCGACCATCGAGCGTGGCACGACCGGGTGGCCAAGACCTGCGTCGTCTACGACTGGGATGCCAGAGCAGCCCGATTGCTGT
>CAITOG010000255.1 GCA_903893955.1 uncultured Actinomycetes bacterium | reverse complement strand
TGGCGAAGACCTTGGCTCGCGCAGCATCCTTCGCGCCCTTCTTGTGCTTGGTCGTCGCCCACTTCGAGTGACCCGACATCGATGGCCTCCTTCTTGCTCCCGCAGGTGGCGGGAACCCCTTGATGCTACCTAGACCGCAGTGGTGGTCTCAGCCAGCTCGAGGAGCCGACGGTGCAGGCGATCATCCCCAGCCAACTCGGGGTGGAACGAGCATCCGATGCAATGTCCGGACTCCACGACCACCGGCTCGGGGCTGCCGTCGATCACCAGTTCCGCAAGGACTGTGGTCCCGTCGAGGACGCGTTCGATTCGAGGCGCCCTAATGAACACCGCCTCGAACGGCTCGCCGCCATCGCTCGACTGCACCTCAGCCTCGAACGAGTAGCGCTGCCGGCCGAAGCCGTTCCGGCGGACAGCGATAGGGAGCCCGCCGATGCTCCGCTGATCAGGACGGCCGTCGAGCACCTCGTCTGCCAACAAGACCAAACCGGCGCAGGTGCCCAACGTCGGACGCCCCGCACTCACCCAGGCGGCGAGACGTGCTCGCAGTCCCGAGCGGTCGAGCAGCAGGCTGATGGTCGTTGACTCCCCACCAGGCAGCACCAGCGCGTCGAGGTGATCGATCGCGTCAGGTGTTCTGATCTCGACTGGCTCGGCACCGAGCCGATGAATGGCGGCAGCATGCTCACGGACATCGCCCTGGAGGGCGAGGATCCCGACGCGCATCGCTACCAGCCGCGGTCAGCGAGCCGCTGGTCGAGCTGCCCCATCTCCTGGCCCGGCATCGCATCGCCCAAGCCTCGCGACACCTTGGCCACGAGACCAGCGTCGGTGTAGTTCGACGTCGCCTCGACGATCGCGGCTGCCATCTTGGCGGGCTCCTCTGACTTGAAGATGCCAGAACCAACGAACACAGCCTCGGCCCCGAGCTGGAGCACCAGCGAGGCGTCGGCCGGCGTGGCAATCCCGCCAGCGCAGAACAAGGGCACCGGCAGCGTCCCAGTCTCTGCGATCTCGCGCACCAGCTCAACCGGCGCACGCAGCTCCTTGGCCCAGGCGTAGAGCTCTGGCTCGTCCGCCACGCCGATCTTGCGGATGTCCCCCAAAATCGAGCGCAGGTGTCGAACAGCCTCGACGATGTTGCCCGTTCCGGCCTCTCCCTTCGAGCGGATCATCGCCGCGCCCTCAGAGATCCGGCGCAGTGCCTCGCCGAGATTGGTGGCTCCACACACAAAGGGGATATCGAACGCCCACTTGTCGATGTGGTTGGCTTCATCGGCCGGGGTCAGCACCTCGCTCTCATCGATGTAGTCGACGTCGAGCGCCTGGAGGACCTGTGCTTCGGCGAAGTGCCCGATGCGTGCCTTGGCCATCACCGGGATCGTCACGGCTGCCTGGATGCCCTCGATCAGCTCTGGATCGCTCATGCGCGCCACGCCACCGTCGCGACGGATGTCGGCGGGAACCCTCTCGAGTGCCATCACCGAGACCGCTCCGGCGTCCTCGGCGATCTTGGCCTGCTCGGCGTTGACCACATCCATGATCACACCGCCTCTGAGCATGTCTGCGAGGCCGCGCTTGACCCGGAAGGTCCCAGTCGCGCGGCCGTGGTCGTTCGAGGTCGTGCCCGTATCCATGGCAGTCATCCTACCGGGGTGATGGACCTGCTCGGCCTACCACTCCTCGAGAGCAGCTCGGCGCACGCTGGTCGCATCGACATCGCCCTGCTCCTCCTCTGGAGTGCGACGACCGATCGAGGGGTCGATGAACAGCCAGCGGGTGGCGGCATAGACCGACGACGAGAACATTGAGCCCTCGCTCGGAAGCGGACCCTGAACCATGGAGCCGAGTGCGCCAGCCAGACCGGTCGGATACCGCACAGTGACGGCAGCGATCTCGTCGGCTCGAAACAGCCCCGCACGACCGGTGAGGCGGTGCGCAACGCCAGGGCGCCGGCCGATCGGGCCAAGGATGATCGCGAGGCCGGCGCCGAGGGTCGAGCGATGGACAGCGGCGAGACGCTGCCGAGCAAGCAGGTGGGCCAGCACGCCCTCCATCTCGACCAAGGTCAGGTCGGTCACGAGACCAGTCGTCAGCACCAAGGTGGTCTGGCCCTTCCGAGCCACGATCGCAGCATTGCGGACCGGATCCGGAAGGATCGACAGCTCCGGCTGTGCGACGCCGAAGGTGGCGCAGAGCCCCTCGAGCAAGGTCGCCACCCGGGGCACGCTCGAGGGCTCGACAGGGGCCCCGGAGACGAGGCGGACCGCTCCGAAGACGGCCGCTCGCGGGACTGCGATGGCGGCGAGCACGCCAGTGAGGATCCCGACAGCGAGCGCCGCCCAGACGTTCAGCGGCAGCGCCACCAACCCAGCGATCGGACCGATCACCACGCCGATCACCACGGCGGCAACGATGCCCCAACGGTCGTTTCTTGCCCGCTCCTCGTCGATGCCGAGCAGAGGACCTTCTGGCGGCGGCAGCGTCGCAAGCCCTGCGACCCGTCGCTCGGCCCCGCCTGTGCGACGCTTTCGGCTGCGCTGCTGGCCCCTCTGGTTGCGGTTCCGATTCCGCTGCTGCTGCGCCATGTCGGACAAACTACTTTCTCCTGCGCGCACGGTCCGACGCCTCGACGTAGAGCTCCTCGTAGCGATCGACGAGTGACCTGATCGAGAACTCATTGGCACGAGGTGCTGGGGCATCGCTGCGTGGGAACGAGAGTGCCGAGGTGATCCCAGCCGCCAGCGCTGCGGGGTCGCCTGGCTCTACGAGGATGCCAGCTCCGCCAAGCGCCTGGCGATAGCCGTCGATGTCAGAGGCCACCACCGACGCACCAGCTGCGAGGCCCTCGAGCAGGACCATCCCGAACGACTCGCCACCGAGCGCAGGCGCTACCAGGACGTCGGACCCGCGGAGCCGTTGGCGCTTCTCCTCCTCCGAGATCACGCCCAAGAACTCGACTCGAGACCTTCGAGGTTCTCGCCACCCAGCTGGAGGTTCGCCGCAGACCCAGAGCGTGGTCCCCGCTTCGAGCAGCTGTGACGCTGCCAACAGCACGTCACGGCCCTTGCGGGCCTCATCTCGCCCGAGGAAGAGGCAGGTCGGACCAGAGGTCGGCCACGGCACCGCTGCGGCATAGGCGACGAGATCGATCCCGTTGAAGAGGACCTCTGGTGACAGACCGATGACCTCGTGCGCGGTCTCGGCTGCCGCCGGTGCGACAGCGACGGCGACATCCAGCCGCCTCGCCAGCCACCCGAGCCCAGCGCCAGCCAGTCGATAGGTCCGGTCGACGCCGCTGCGATGGAAGGTCCCGACGAGCCCGTGTCGCTGCACGAGCAGTGCTGGCCACCCCACCACCGGAGCGAGGGGCTCGTGCAGATGGATCACCCCGACATCGCTGGAGCGAAGCATGCCTGCGACCTTGTGGGCTGCCAGCAGGTCGAAGGAGACAGGTGCAGCTGACCCGTTGGCTGCCACCGTGCGAGTTTGCCCAGCTGCGAGGTGTTCGACGCGTGCCCCTTCGAGCTCCGTCGGCCGCCCACCCGGGCTGGCCACGAGCACGCGACGTCCCCGACGAGCGAGCTCGAGCGCCATCATCACGACCTGTCCCTGCACGCCCCCAGGGACGTTCAGGTCATAGGGGCACACCAAGGCGACCGCTTGCGAGCCGCTCACTGCCCCGTGCCGTCGACGAATGGATCCGAGAAGACATGCCACTGTTCCGGGCGACGCCGGATCAGCCCGCTCATCTCGTCGCTGAGCGCTTGAGTCACCCGAGTCACATCCTCACGGAGACGCCCCCTTCGCTCGGTATCGAGCGGCGGCAAGATGTGGGCACAGTGGTCGCCGCCTGGTCCTGAGTAGACCACGCCTGGCAGCAGCGGCGCCCCGGTCCGCAGCGCGAGAGTGGCCGGACCAGCAGGCACCTTGGCGCGTCGGCCGAGCAGCTCGACCTCAATACCGTCACCGGTGATGTCCCGGTCACAGAGCAGACCGACGAGGCCGCCATCAGAGAGGGTCGACAACAAGACCTTCCCGGCGTTGCGGTCCAGCGGTGTGATCTGGAGCCCGATGGCCTCGCGCTTGGCGATGAACCACTCGAAGAGCTCCGGAGGTTCGAGCTCTTCAGCGACAGCCAGCATCGGGTGGCCGATCCGTGCGAGGAACCCACCACCCCACTCCCAGCTCCCGACGTGAGGGAGAGCCACGATCGCACCCCGTCCCAGCGCCATGGCCCGATCGAGCTCTTCGCGACCCTCGACCAGCTCGATCGCCTGATGCAGCCCTCCAGGCGTCAAGCCAGGGAGCGTCGCCCCCTCGGCCCAATAGCGGGCGTAGCTCGCCACGTAGCGACGGACCCACCGATCGAGCACCGCCTGATCGATGGGTTCATCGCTCCCATGCTCGACGAGCTGCCGCAGGTTTGCCTCGGCGATCGATCGGGCAGGACCTCGCCGTGCGCCGATGGTCCAGCCGACCGCTTCAGCCACCTTCACAGCGAAGCCCACCGGAAGCTGCTCGAGCACAGTGCCGAGCGAACGCCACAGCAGATAGCGCCGACGGTCGGCGTCGCTCGCCATCAAGGTGCTCAATCCCGAGGAGCGGTACCTCGGCCCGATCGGGCCCAGGTCGTCCGTCGGGGTCGAGCGCTCCGCTCACCTTCACGACGGGCTTGGAAGCGGCTGAACGCCGCCTGGCTGCGACCCTGTGCCATCCCGTCGGTGGCACGCTGGCGCCACTCACGGAACCTCGAGTCGACCATCCGCGCCCGACGACGCTGGACCGCCTGGGGAGAAACTTCGCTCGCTGCGCGCCAGATACGCACGAAACGTCCAACCGCGGTGCCGGCGGTCAAGACCAGCAGCACCCACAGCACTGGGACGAGGAGAGGCGAGATCAAGAAGCCGAGCCCGAGCAGGATCATCCGCTCAGCTCGCTCCATCAGACCGCCCTTGCCGGCGTCGAGGCCGAGGGCGTCAGCCTTCGCTCGCTCATAGGAAACCAGCGCCGTGACGCCAAGGATCGCGATCGGCAGGATGGCAAGATGCCCGCGTCCCTCAGAGATGAGGTACCACGCCACGCCACACATCAAGACAGCGTCAGCCACGCGGTCGGTGACGGAGTCGAAGAAGGCGCCTCTCACCGAGGTGGTTCCCGCAGCCTTGGCCACAGGACCGTCGAAGAGATCGTGCGCACCAGTCAGCGTCAAAAGGAACACCGCAAGGAGCAGATGGCCAGTCGCCACCGCAAAGGCGGTCAACGTCGCCGAGACGAGGCCTGTTGCGGTCAAAACATCAGCGGTGATTCCATGGCCCTGGAGCCACTTGCCGACAGGTTGCGTCTTGGCATCCACCGCACCCCGCCACCGACCGTCGAACATCTCGCCTCCCCGGCAGCTGCGGTGCCGCCGCTGGATCGTGGGCCACAACGGCCCCGCTCCTCGATGGAGCGTTGCTTCCGCTTCCTATGGTACTACGAGCGCACCCGCAGAGATGGCTTCACTCAGCTTCGAATGCCGCAGCGACCTTGGCCCAGGTTGTCGAGAGCGACTCGGGCAGCACTCGAGTCTCGGCGATCGACGTCATGAAGTTGGTGTCGCCATTCCACCGCGGCAGCACGTGGAGATGGAGATGCGCCGGGATGCCGGCACCAGCGGCCTCGCCGAGATTGGCGCCGAGGTTGATGCCCTCTGGCCGATAGGCGGTCTCGAGAGCCGACACCGCCCGGCGAGCCAGATCCCAGAGCTCGATCGCCTCGTCGTCGTCGAGCGATCCGAGCGAGCTCACGTGCCGACGAGGCAGCACCAGCAGGTGGCCTGACCCGTAGGGGTAGGCGTTCAAGACACAGAAGGTGCGCTCACCGTGGGCCACCACCCCGGTCGCTGGGTCGACTGGCTCCTCGGCGAGGGAGCAGAAGACACATCCTCCCGCCTCGTGTCGGTCAGCGGTCGCTCCGGTGACATACGACGAGCGCCAGCCAGCCCAGAGCCGCTCGAGCACCTAGGACGCCCTCTCGGGACTCCGCCGCTCGTCGATCTCGGCCACCACATCGTGAACGAACTGCTCGGCATCGACCCCTCGCTCTGGAACGTCGGAACCTCGGCGGTTC
>CAITOG010000254.1 GCA_903893955.1 uncultured Actinomycetes bacterium | reverse complement strand
ATCATGACGTCGATCACCCTGCTCGCCACCGCCAGGACGCTGCCTGACGTCACGGTCTTCATCGCCGGTGCACTCATGATCCTCGGAGGTGCGCTCGGGGTCATCAGTTTCCGTAATCCCGTGCACTCGGCGCTCTCCCTCGTGCTGACCCTCTTCGGCATCGCCGTGCTCTTCATCGAGCAGCAGGCCGAGTTCCTCGCTGCGGTCCAGGTCATCGTCTACGCCGGCGCCATCGTGGTCCTCTTCTTGTTCGTGATCATGTTCCTCGGCGTCGACGAGAACGAGGACACTAGGGACGAGCCGCTCATCGGCCAGCGACCGCTGGCCTTCGTGCTCGTCCTCGCCGTCGTCGCATCGATCATCGCCCTCGGTAGCGAGGCCAAGTGGGCGACCGGGCCACACCACGTGACCGGCAAGACGCTCGGTCCGTACCAGAACGTCGGCGAGCTCGGTCGATCCGTGTTCACCACCTATCTCTTCGCCTTCGAGGCAACTGCCGCGCTCCTCGTCATCGCCGTCGTCGGCGCTGTGGTGCTGGCTCGGCGCTCAGGCCTCGCCACCGGTGAGGTCGACTTCCCGGGACCCGGCGCGCCTGAGGGCAGCGATGAGGAGGTGAGCGCATGAGCCTCCCAGGGAGTTGGTTCCTCATCTTGGCTGCGCTCCTGTTCGGCATCGGCGCCTTCGGCCTGCTCATCCGGCGCAACGTGCTGATCATGTTCATGTGCGTCGAGCTCATGCTCAATGCCGCCAACCTGACCTTCGTGACCTTCTCGAGGATGCTCGGCGACATCGCCGGTCAGTCCGCAGTCTTCTTCGTCCTGGTCGTGGCGGCGGCTGAGGTCGTGGTCGGCCTCGGCATCGTGGTCGCAATCTTCCGTCGCCGCACCACCGCCATCGCCGATGACCTGTCGAGCATGAAGGACTGAGGACCATGCTCAACGTCGCCTACCTGCTGCCTGCCCTCCCGCTCGCCGGATTCTTGATCCTGGCCCTCTTCGGTCGCCGTCTCGGCGACAAGGCATCCGGGACCATCGGCACCATCGCTGTGGGGCTTTCGTTCCTCGTCGCGGTGGGGGTGTTCTTCGACCTGATCTCGAAGTCCAACCGAGAGTTCACCCAGAACCTCTTCACCTGGATCCCGGTGGGCACGCTCCAGGTGAAGGTGGCGCTGCTGGTCGACCCGCTGTCGGTCACCATGATCCTGTTCGTCACCTTCATTTCGACGCTGATCCACCTGTACTCGATGGGCTACATGCACGGTGAACGGGACTACGCCAAGTTCTTCGTCTACCTGAACCTCTTCGTTGCGTCGATGCTTCTCTTGGTGCTCGCCAACAACCTCCTGCTGACCTTCGTCGGCTGGGAGGGAGTCGGCGTGTGCTCCTACTGGCTGGTGTCCTTCTACTTCGAGAAGGACTCTGCGGCGTCCGCAGGCAAGAAGGCGTTCATTTACAACCGGGTCGGTGACGTCGGGATCCTGCTGGCGATGTTCCTCATCTTCCAGACCACGGGGACACTCAACTACCTGTCGATCTTCGCCGACAAGGGGGCGTTCAGCTCGCTCACGGCGCTCCTGGTCGTGTTGGCCCTGCTCCTCGGTGCGAGCGGTAAGTCAGCGCAGATCCCGCTCTTCAACTGGCTGCCAGATGCCATGGAGGGCCCGACGCCCGTCTCGGCGCTCATCCACGCCGCCACCATGGTCACCGCCGGTGTCTACTTGCTGTGCCGAATGAACCCGATCCTGAACCTCTCGTCTGGGGCGCAGGTCACGATCGCGGTGATCGGAGCGGCGACCGCCTTCGTCGCCGCCACGGTGGCGACCTCGCAGAGCGACATCAAGAAAGTACTGGCCTTCTCGACGGTGTCCCAGATCGGCTACATGGTCTTGGCTGTCGGCTCGGGTGCCTACATCGCCGCCATCTTCCTCATGGTCTGCCACGCCTTCTACAAGGCGCTCCTCTTCCTCGGTGCTGGCTCGGTGATCCACGGCCTCGACGGGGAACAGGAGATCGATCGCATGGGGGCGCTGCGCAAGTTCATGCCCTGGACCTACGCCACCTTCCTGATCGCGTGGCTCTCGATCGCTGGCGTGCCGCCCTTTGCCTCCTTCTGGTCGAAGGGCGACGTGCTCGACAACGTCTACCGGCGCTACCCGGCACTCTGGGTGCTGGGCCTCGTCACCGCACTGCTCACGGCGTACTACATGAGCCGCCTCTTCTACCTGACCTTCACCGGCAAGGCCCGGTTCTCTGAGCCTGGGCCGAACGGCGAGCCCGCGCTGCCCACCCCGCACGAGTCACCGTGGTCGATGAGACTCCCGTTGGTCCTGCTGGCGATCGGCTCGATCCTGGTCAGCCTGATCGACCTGCCGTGGATGCACAACCACGACCTCGTGAGCTTCTTGTCACCGGTCTTCAACGGCGACCTCTACGAACCGCACGAGAGTGCGAGCCTCCAGTACATCCTGGCCACGATTGATGCGGTGGTGGCGGTGATCGGCATCGTCGTCGCCTGGTTTATCTGGCGCACCCGTGCCATCCAGCCGAAGCTCACCCCGGCGTTCCTGAAGAACGTCTGGTACTGGGACAACTTCTACGACACCATCATCGGCCGGCCGCTCACCAAGCTGAGCACCTTCAGCTACGACGTCATCGACACCAAGGTGATCGATGGTGCGGTCAACGGTGCAGGTGCCCTGGCCACGAGGTCCGCCAGCCGTCTTCGGCGGATCCAGACTGGCCAGGTACGCCAGTACGCGCTCATCTTGACCGCAGGCATCGTGGCCCTGCTGATCTTCCTGCTGACGAGGGCGTTCTGATCCGATGACCCACTACCTGACCCAGAGCTCCTTCCCCTATGTGGCAATCCTGCTGCTCGTGCCGCTCATCGGCTCGATCGCGGTCGCTCTCCTTCATGACGCCCAGAAGGCGGCGATCCGCTGGGTCGGCCTCGCCGCATCCCTGGTCACGCTCGGCGTGGCGGTCGCCCTGCTCATCGCCTTTAAGGCCTCAGACGGCGGCTATCAGTTCGTCACCCAGCACACCTGGGCATCGACGCTCGGCATCTCCTGGCTGACCGGCGTGGACGGCATCAGCCTGTTCATGATCCTGCTCACGGCCCTCTTGATCCCGATCGTGCTGCTCGGGGCCAACGAGGAGCGGCGGACCAAGTCCTTCGTGGCATGGATGCTGCTCTTGGAGGTCGGCTGCATCGGGGCCTTCGTCTCGCTCGACCTGGTCCTGTTCTTCTTGTTCTTCGAGCTCACCTTGATCCCGTCGTACTTCCTCATCACGGGCTGGGGCGGGGCGAACAGGGCAGCGGCAGCGACCAAGTTCTTCGTCTACACCTTCTTCGGCTCCGCCTTCCTGCTTGTGGGCATCATCTACATCGCGGCGGTCCACGCCTCGCAGACCCACCACCTGACTTTCTCACTCCTGGCGCTGCAGGGGACCCACCTCTCAGGCGTGGCGGGGATGCTGGTGTTCATCGCCTTCACCTTCGCCTTCGCCATCAAGGCGCCGATCTTCCCGTTCCACACGTGGTCCCCTGATGCGTACGCAGAGGCGCCGACCGGGGCATCGATCGTGCTCTCTGCGGTCTTGGCCAAGCTCGGGACCTACGGCATCCTGCGCTTCGACCTGACGCTGTTCCCGCACGCTTCCAAGGTTGCGGCTCCGGTTCTCTTGACCCTGGCGGTCATCGGGATTCTCTACGGCGCCTTCGTGGCCTGCGCAGCGAGGGATCTCAAGCGGCTGGTCGCCTACTCCTCGGTGGCACAGGTGGGGTTCATCGTGCTCGGCACCTTCGCCTTCTCGACCCAGGCGCTCACCGGTGCGGTCCTGCTCATGTTGAACCACGGCATCATCACCGCTGGCTTCTTCCTCCTCATCGGGTGGCTGGTTAAGCAGCGCGGCAGCTTCCGGATCGCAGACCTCAAGGGCCTCCAGGGTCCCGCTCCGATCATGGCGGCCATCTTCACCATCGTGATGCTGGCCTCGATCGGCCTGCCGGGCCTCAATGGATTCGTCTCGGAGTACCTCGTCCTCATCGGCACCTTCGTGGTCCACCAGTGGTGGGCCGCGATCGCCACGCTGGGCGTGGTGGCGGCTGCGATGTACCTGCTCTGGGCCTACCAACGGGTCTTCCAGGGCAAGGCCGAGGGCGCCAACGCCAAGATCCGTGACCTGTCCTGGGCTGAGCGTGGCGTCATCGCGCCGCTGATCGCACTGATCATCTTCCTCGGTGTCTTCCCGAAGCCGGTCCTCGATCGCATCGAGCCCACCGTCAACCGGGTGCTCGACGAGATGGTGGTGGCCAACTGCCCGCCACACCTGCTGTGCTCGACGAGCCCGGTGACGATGCCAGGCGCCAACATGCCGGGAGCGACCAAGTGATCGCCACCACCGCAAAGGTCGTGCTGCCGCACATCGACTACCTCGCGATCATGCCGGAGCTGATTCTGCTCGGCGGGGCGATCCTCGTCCTCCTGGTCGCCTCGATGACCCGTGGTGGCATGAAGCGCAACGCCGCCACCGCCACCACCGTGGCCATCGGCCTCGCCTCGCTCATCGCCAGCATCGTGGGCTGGTTCCACGTCTCGAACCATGGCGCCAGCGTCACCATCGACAGCGCGATCTCGCTCGATGCCTTCGCCGCCTTCGTCAGCATCATTATCTCGTGCACGCTCATCTTGGCGACCCTGATCGGGCACGCCTACCTTGAGCGCGAGGGGATCTCGACTACCGAGTACCACGTCTTGGTCCTGGCCTCGGCCGCTGGTGCCATCATGATGGGCCAGGCGAACGACCTGATCGTGCTCTTCCTCGGCCTCGAGATCCTGTCGATCGCGCTCTACGTGCTGGCTGCCTTCAACCCGCTGAGAGGCGAATCGGGCGAGGCTGCCCTCAAGTACTTCATCCTCGGTGGCTTCTCCTCAGCGGTCTTCGTCTACGGCATCGCCCTTGTCTATGGCGCCACCGGCTCGACCAACTACTCCCAGATCGCCGACTTCCTCTCGCTCAACCAGCTCGTCCACTCAGGGCTGCTCTACGCCGGCATCGGCCTGCTGCTCGTCGGCTTCGCCTTCAAGGTGGCGGCCGTGCCCTTCCACCTCTGGACACCCGACGTCTACCAAGGCTCTCCGACGCCTGTCACCGGCTACATGGCAGCGGTGGCCAAGGCCGGAGCCTTCGCTGGCATGCTGCGTGTGCTCTTCAGCGTCTTCGGCACCCAGTCGTCGACCTGGCAGCCGATCGTCTACGCCCTGGCTGTGGCCTCGCTGGTCCTCGAGATCGGAAGAGCGTCGTGTAGGGAAAGAGTGTAGGATAGGGTGTT
>CAITOG010000253.1 GCA_903893955.1 uncultured Actinomycetes bacterium | reverse complement strand
TCACGGCCTGGCAGGCGGCGTGGCGCCTTGATGAGGGCAAGCCCGCAGAGGAGTCAGTCCTGATCGCCAAGTGGCAGGCCGCCGATCGCGGTCAGCGAGTGGTCCATGCCACCCAGCACCTCCATGGAGGCACTGGTGCTGACATCGGGTATCCGATCCACCGCTACTTCCTGTGGGGCAAGCAGATCGAGCTCGAGCTCGGGAGCCCGAGCCTCCAACTGTCTCGCCTCGGGGCACTCATCGCAGAGCGGCCTGATGAGGTGATCGCGCGGTGAGCACGCGGCTCTTCTCCTCGGTGGCGGTGGGCGATGAGATCGATGCGCTCGTGATCCCGATCACGCGGACGCTCATCGTGTCGGGTGCGCTGGCGAGCCGTGACTACCAAGACGTCCATCACGACGCCAAGCTCGCCCTCGAGCGCGGGAGCCCTGACATCTTCATGAACATCTTGACCACCAATGGTCTGGTGGGTCGCTACATCACCGACTGGAGTGGTCCTGGTGGATTCCTTCGCAAGGTGGACATCCGGCTCGGTGCGCCGAACTACCCCGACGACATCATGACGCTGACCGGCCATGTCACCGAGGTGGCCGATGACGTGCACGACCCCGACCGAGGACAGGTGGTGATCGGCGTCGTGGGTGCGAACAGCATCGGGAATCACGTCGTGGGCACCGTCACCCTGACCCTGCCGAAGAACGAGGTGATTGGATGACGACGCACTCATTTGCCGGTCAGGTGGCGATCTGCGGCATCGGAGCGACTGAGTTCTCAAAGAAGTCGGGACGCTCCGAGCTTCGCCTGGCGGTCGAGGCGGTCAAGGCGGCCATCGATGACGCCGGCATTGCCCCGGAGCAGGTCAACGGCATGGTGACCTATTCCTCGGACACAAACCCAGACACCGACATCGCCCGTTCGCTCGGCATCGGGGAGCTCACCTTCTTCAGCCGCATTCACTACGGCGGTGGGGCCGCGTGTGGCACCATCCAGCAGGCGGCCCTGGCGGTCGATGCTGGGGTTGCTGACTACGTGGTGTGCTACCGCGCCTTCAATGAGCGCTCCGGGAACCGTTTCGGTGCTGGCGTCCAGGGCCGTGCCCCCTTGCCGAATGCCGAGAACGCGCACCTGGGTGCCTACATCCCTGTCGGGCTGTTGACCCCCGCCTCATGGGTGGCCATGGCGGCGCAGCGCTACCTGCACGTGAACGGCGCCACCACCGAGGACTTGGGGAGGGTGGCAGTCGCCGATCGAAAGCATGCCGCCACGAATCCGAAGGCATGGTTCTACGAGCAGCCGATCACGCTCGAAGAGCACCAGGCATCTCGTTGGATCGTTGACCCGCTTCGCCTGCTCGACTGCTGTCAGGAGACTGACGGCGCGCAGGCGATCGTCGTCACCACGAGAGAGCGTGCGGCGGACCTCCCCAACATGCCGGTCGTGATCGAAGCAGCGGCACAGGGCTCTGGCAAGGGTCAGGACATGATGACGAGCTACTACCGCGATGATCTGCTCGGCCTGCCCGAGATGTCGGTGGTGGCACGCCAGCTCTGGGAGACGAGCGGTATGGGCCCAGCCGACATGGACGCCGCCATCCTCTACGACCACTTCACCCCCTACGTGCTCTACCAGCTCGAGGAGCTCGGCTTCTGCGAAAAGGGCGAGGCCAAGGACTTCGTGAGGGACGGACGCATCGAGCTCGGTGGCGAACTGCCGATCAACCTTCATGGTGGTCAGCTTGGCGAGGCGTATCTCCACGGCATGAACGGGATCGCCGAGGCAGTCCGCCAGGTGCGACGCACGGCGGTCAACCAGGTCGAAGGCCTCGAGCGAATCGTCGTCACTGCGGGGACTGGCGTCCCGACTAGTGGCCTCGTCCTCTCCTCTGGCTCCTAGGTGTACGTCGGGCTGACGCCCAGCATGAAGCCATGTCGAGCGTCCTCACCATCAGGGGCGAGATCAGGGGCGAGGTCGACGACGACTCGGCCCAGACAGGCGGAGAAGTAGAAGTTCACCCAGACCTTGGCGTCGGCATTCGGATCCAACCAACCGATCTCCTGCGCTGACTCGATGATCTCGAGCCTGGCCGAGAGGTGCGCGTTGACGACCTCGGCGACAACGTCTCTGACCACGGGCTCGTGGCGGACCGAGCTGATGATCTCGAGGGCCTGCCACACAGCCTCTTCTGACTCTGGTCCCCAGAGGAGGGCGTCGTAGGAAGCGG
>CAITOG010000252.1 GCA_903893955.1 uncultured Actinomycetes bacterium | reverse complement strand
CTCAAGGGTCTCCAAGATGTCGTAGTCGTGGCGCGCCTTTCGGTTTGTGGCGACGACTCGATCGCCGCCAGGCTGCGCCTTCGCGGCATCACGCTTCGCCTTGGTCCTCTTCGCCTGTGCCACAGACCAAGGGTACCGGTCGTCTGCGGCGGATCGGTAGGGTGGCGGCCACGACCGTGAGGGGGTGGCCATGGAAGCCAAGCTCGAAGGACGAGTAGCACTCGTGACCGGAGCGGCACGAGGCCAGGGCAGGGCGCACTGTCTGCGTCTGGCGCTCGACGGAGCGGACGTGATCGCGCTCGACTCGTGCGAGTCGAACCCGGCCGTCGACTACCCGATGCCAACACCCGAAGACCTCGACGAGACCCGACGGCTGGTCGAGGCGCATGGCCGACGCTGTCAGACGGCTGTCGTCGACGTACGAGATGAGGCCGGGATGTTTGCGGGGATCGACGAGGCTGTCGCCCGGCTGGGCCGACTCGATGTGGTGGTCGCCAACGCCGGCATCTGCGCCGTCGGACGAGCTGCGGATATCGATGCGGGTGCCTTCGCTGCCATCCTCGACGTCAACCTCACCGGAGCCTGGACGACCTGTCGCGCCGCGCTGCCGCACCTCGAGGCTGGCGCGTCGATCATCTTGATCAGCTCCTCCGCTGGGATCAAGGGACTTCCGTTCTTCGCCGCCTACTCGGCTTCGAAGCAAGGACTGGTCGGGATCATGCAATCGCTGGCTCTCGAGCTCGCCGATCGCTCGATCAGGGTCAACACGGTGCACCCGACAGGTGTGGCGACGGTGATGACCACAGGGCTGGGTGCGCTCGGTGACCTGATCGAGGCTCAGCCATCGACTGGTCCCCTCTTCTTGAACTCACTTCCTGTCGACGTCGTGGATGAAACGGACGTGGCGTCTGCGGTTGCGTTCCTCGCCTCAGACGGCGCCCGACACATCACCGGATTACAGCTCACCGTCGACGCAGGGATGTCAATCCGTTGAGGGGCTGCTCGTCAGCGGCTCGGTAGGGTGGGAGCCGTGCTGCAGCTCCCACATGACCTCGCTGACGAGATGGTGGCTCACTGTCTCAGAGGGCTTCCCGATGAGGCCTGTGGTCTCCTCACAGGGTCGCTCGAAGAGGCGAGAGTCGAGCGGCTCAACCTCAGCGAGAACCTTGCGCACTCGGCGAAGGTCTACACCCTCGACCCAAAGGTCCACCTCCGTGCAGATCGAGAGGCCGAGGACGACGGTCTCGCCGTGATCGGCGTGTTCCACTCCCACACCCACACCGATGCCTATCCGTCGCCGACCGACGTCGCCCAGGCGCCAGATCCGACTTGGCACTACGTCATCGTCTCGCTGCGAGAGAGCATCCCTGCGATTCGCAGCTTTGCGATCAGCGATGGTCGGGTGGCCGAGGAGGAGGTCCAGCTCGTCGAGAGTACGCAGGTCGACGGCCCTGCCCGGTAGGGTCAGGTTCCTCGACGCAGAGACCTCGGAGGTTGCTGATGCTCACCCAAGCCCATCATCACGCAGTGCAGCTCACCACAGCACTCAGCATCTGTGTGCTGATCATGCGGCTCACCCTGGGTGGCATGATCCTGGCGCACGGGCTCAACAAGTTCTTCGGCGGCGGGAAGATCGCCGGGACTGCTGCGTGGTTCGAGTCCATCGGCATGAAGCCGGGCAAGCTCAATGCGCTGATGGCGGCGAGCACCGAGGTCGGTTGCGGCGTGCTGCTCATCATCGGTCTCCTGACGCCGTTGGCCTGCGCCGCGCTCGTGTCACTGATGGTGGTGGCCATCATCACGGTTCACCGAAAGAACGGCTTCTTCGTCTTCAACCCTGGACAGGGCATCGAGTACTGCCTCATCGTGGCCTTGATGGCTGTGGCGCTCGGAGGCCTTGGCGGCGGCAAGTTCTCGATCGATCACGCCGCCAAGATCTGGACCTTCCGGCCAGCCATCGGCCTGGCCGTGGCAGCGATCATCGGCGTCGGCGGCGCATTGCTGCAGCTGGCAGTCTTCTTCCGGCCGCCCAAGGACGCTGGCTGAAACGTCGGACGTTCGAGGAGGTGGCTATGGGGGAGATCTCTGGACAGCTGAGCGTGGACCGATCTGAGATCGACCACTTCGATAGCACCATCGACGTGCTGGTGGTTGGCTTCGGGGCCGCCGGGACGGCGGCTGCGATCGCAGCTCGAGAGCAAGGAGCCTCGGTCCTGGCGCTCGAGCGGACCGGAGGTGCCGGCGGCGCAGCAGCCCTGGCTGAGGGGATCATCTATCTCGGCGGCGGGACGCCAGTGCAGCGTGCATGCGGTTTCGAGGACTCGGTCGAGAACATGACCGCGTACTTGATGGCCGCCTGCGGTCCAGAGCCAGACGAGGCCAAGGTGGTCGCCTACGCCGAGGGAAGCCTCGGCCATTTCGATTGGCTGGTTGGGCGAGGCATCGAGTACGACGCGCGCCTCGACGAAGAGACGCAGATGGCTCCTCGAGGGACGCATGGCCTCGTGTGGTCGGGTGGCGAGAACGCGTGGCCCTTCAACCAAGTTGCGACGCCAGCCCCCCGTGGCCATCTTGCCAAGACCAAGAACGCCACCGGGTGGCTGTTGATGCAGACGCTTGCTGAAGCTGCACTCGCCATGGGCGTCGAGGCGGCCTATGACACCCGTGCCGAGCAGCTCATCGTCGACGACGGCAGCGTCGTCGGTGTCGTGGCGCAGCGCTATGGCGAGCGAACCGCCATCCTGGCCCGGCAAGGGGTCATTCTGACCTCGGGTGGTTTCATCTGGAACGACGAGATGGTGCGTCGCCACGCGCCCACCCTGCTCAAGGGCACCTGGAAGGTCGGGACAGAAGGTGACGACGGGATCGGCATCGAGATGGGCCAGGCGGTCGGTGCGCGTGTCAAGAACATGCACGTCGGTGAGGTCTCACTGCCGATCATCCCGCCGCGGAACCTCATCCAGGGGATCATCGTCAACGGCCATGGTCAAAGGTTCATCAACGAGGACACCTACATGGGCAGGGTTGGGCAGGCTGCCCTCTATGACCAGGAGGGCTCCTGCTTCCTCGTCGTCGATGAGGCTGCCTATGAGCCGAACTGGATGGGCATTGGTGCCACGTGGGTGTGCGAGACCGCAGCGGAGCTCGAGGCAGAGATGGGGCTGGCCCCAGGTGCCCTCGAGATGACCGTGGAGCTCTACAACCGCCATGCCGCGAACGGCCAAGATCCCCTGTTCCACAAGGATCAAGCCTGGGTCCGTCCTCTCGTGCCGCCGCTTGGCGCCTTCGATTTGCGCCCGGGATCAGCGCCGTACGCCCCTTTTACGCTGGGTGGCCTCGAGACCACCGTCGAAGGCAAGGTGCGCAGCCTCACCGGGGAGCCGATCCCCGGGCTCTTCGCCGCAGGGCGGACGACGTCGGGGATCTGCAGCTTCGGCTACGCCTCAGGGCTCTCGATCGGTGATTCGACGATGTTCGGACGATTCGCAGGTGCGGCGGCGGCCAATGCACAGGTGAACGCGTGACCATGGGCGAGGAGACCTTCCTGCCGATCGACGCTGCCGAGGCCGGTCACCCTGACCTGACCACCGACGTGCTGGTGGTCGGCTTCGGTGCCGCTGGCACGGCAGCGATCCTTGGCGCTCGCGAGGCCGATCCGGATTGCGACATCCTGGTGCTCGAGCGAGCTGGTGGCCCTGGCGGCGCGGCTGCGCAGGCGGGCGGCATCATCTATCTCGGAGGTGGCACCGCAGTCCAGCGGGCATGTGGCTTCGACGACTCGGCGGAGAACATGACGACGTATCTCATGGCCGCCTGTGGACCAGAGCCCGATGAGCGGAAGATCGCCGACTATGCAGAGGGCAGCGTGGCCCATCACGATTGGCTCGTCGATCATGGCCTGGTCTTCGAGCACTCGTTCAGCCAAGAGACACAGATGGAGACGGTCGGGACAGAGGGGCTGATCTACTCCGGTGGCGAGGATGCCTGGCCGTTCAACGAGCTCGTCCCGCCTGCGCCTCGGGGTCACCTCATCCAGACCAAGGGCGCGACCGGGTGGCTCGTGATGAAGACGCTGGCGTCAGCGGCGCTTGGCGCAGGTCCGCACGTCGCCTACGACACGACGGTCGAGCGATTGGTGGTCGACGACGGGGTGGTGGTCGGCGCCGTGGCGAGGCGACAAGGACGACGAGAGGTCATCAGGGCCCGACGAGGCGTCGTCCTGGCTGCCGGGGGCTTCATCTGGAACGACGAGATGGTGGCCCGGGCGGCCCCGACGCTGCTCAAGGCCAACTGGAAGGTCGGGACCGAGGCCGACGACGGCAGGGGGATCCAGATGGCCCAGGCTGTCGGAGCTCGGGTCAAGCAGATGCACGCAGGTGAAGTGGCATTCCCGATTATCCCCCCGAGGAAGCTCATGGAGGGCATCCTGGTCAACGGCAGGGGACAGCGGTTCATCAACGAGGACACCTACAACGGACGGATCGGACAGGCTGCTCTCTATGGAGAGGGTGGCGATGTCTTCCTGGTGATCGATGAGGCGAGCTACGAGCCGAACTGGATGGGGATCGGCGCCTCCTGGGTGTGCGAGACCCCGGCGGAGCTCGAGGCTGAGATCGGCCTGCCTGCGGGATCGCTCGAGGCCACGCTGGACGTCTACAACCGTCATGCCGCCAATGGTGAGGACCCGATGTTCCACAAGGTGCCAAGCCTCCTCCATCAGCTCACCGGCCCACTCGGGGCGTTCGACCTGAGGATCGGCAAGATCCCCTACGCCGTCTTCACCCTCGGCGGGGTCGAGAGCACCACGGACGGGGAGGTCCTCGGCCTCGATGGCCGTGCCATCGAGGGCCTCTTCGCGGCCGGACGGACCACCTCGGGTGTTGCCGCGTTCGGGTATGCGTCGGGTCTGTCGATCGGTGACTCCACCTTCTTCGGCCGTCGCGCTGGCGCCGCAGCGGCGGCGCGACGCTGAGAGCGAGCTCGTCCCAGAGTTGAGCCAGCGGCACGCTTTCGCGCTTCCATCGTGGCGCCCTCTCTCTGGGGTCACGATCGCGTGGCCACCACTAATATGTGACGTAATAGGTCAGGTTTCACACCGGCGACGCTGGTGGCTCGAGGAGGACGACATGTCAGTTTCCATCCGACTTCCCACCGTGCTCCGGCCCCATGTGGGAGGCCAGGCCGTCGTCGAGGTCGGCGGGGCGACGATCGGCGAGGTCCTCACGACCCTCGTGGCCGCGCACCCTGGGCTCAGCGGCCAGGTCATCAGCGAAGACGGACAGCTGAACAAGTTCGTGAACATCTACGTCAACGACGACGATGTCCGCTACATGGAGCAGCTGGCGACGCCGGTCTCGGATGGCGACGAGATCTCGATCCTTCCTGCCGTCGCCGGCGGGGCCTGAGCACACGAGGTGACACGCTTCGGCTCAGTCCTGGATCTCATCGGCAACACCCCGATGGTCGATGCGTCGGCCCTCAGCCCGAACCCCTCGGTCTCGATCTGGGTGAAGCTCGAAGGGCGCAACCCAGCCGGCTCGGTCAAGGATCGGGTGGCGCTGAGTCTCGTCCAGGCCGCCGAGGAAGAGGGGCGACTCGTGCCGGGCGCGCCTGATCAGGTCCTGATCGAGCCTTCGTCGGGCAACACCGGGATCGCACTCGCCATGGTGTGCAGGATGAGGGGCTACCACCTCAAGGTGGTCCTTCCGACGAATGTGTCGATCGAGCGCCGGCAGCTGCTCGAGGTCTTCGGCGCGGAGATCATCGAATCACCTGGGTCGGAGGGCTCCAACGGTGCCGTCCGGCTGGCGAGGGAGCTGGCCGAGCAGCATCCCGAGTGGATCTTCTTGTACCAGTACGCCAATCCTGCAAACCCGGCGGCCCACTACCGAACCACTGGGCCAGAGATCTGGGCCGATTGTCCCGAGGTGACGCACTTCGTCGCCGGGCTCGGGACCTCTGGGACCTTGCTCGGTGTCGGTCGCTTCCTCAAGGAGCAGAACCCCGACATCAAGGTCTGGGCGATCGAGCCGCCGACCGGCGAGATGGTCGACGGACTCCGCAACCTCGACGATGGCTACATCCCGCCTATCTTCGCCGAGCTCGGGGGCGCCGAGATCTTGGATCGCAAGACCGTGGTCCGCCCGCGCGAGTCAATCGAGTGGACGCGACGGATGACCGAGCTCGGCCTCTTCGTCGGGATCTCGTCCGGGGCGATCATGGCTGGCGCGATCAAGTGCGCCAAGCAGATCCCGGAGGGTGAGTCAGCGACGATCGTCACGATCGCCTGCGACGACGGTTGGAAGTACCTCTCGACAGGGGCATGGACCGACGACATCGATGAGGTGGTCGAGCGGGCCACCAAGGTCATCTACTTCTGAGCCTTCTAGGCTTGGCATCCGGCGTCACCGCTTCGGTGTGCCGTGGTCGAGCAGGAGGATTCGATGGCAGAGGCAGATCCAAGGACGTTGCGTGCGGATGGCAGGGCGCTCGATGAGCTTCGAGACGTAGCGTTCGAGCGAGACTTCACGGTCTTCGCACCAGGATCTGTGCTCGTCTCGATGGGTCGGACGAGGGTGCTGTGCACTGCCTCGGTGGAGGATCGCATCCCGCCGTGGCTGAGGGGCTCGGGCAAGGGATGGGTGACCGCCGAGTACTCAATGCTCCCTGGCTCGACGCCGGAGCGTGCCAGCCGAGAGGCGGCGAAGGGCAAGCAATCGGGACGTACCCAGGAGATCCAGCGGCTCATTGCGAGGAGCCTGCGAGCAGTCTGCGACCTCGTTGCGGTCGGGGAGCGGCAGATCACGGTGGACTGCGATGTGCTCCAGGCCGACGGTGGGACCCGGACCGCGTCGATCTGCGGGGCGTATGTCGCCCTCCACGACGCGTGCAGTCGGTTGATCGCCGAAGGGCAGATGAGCTCGCATCCCTTGACCGATGCCGTGGCAGCAGTCTCGGTCGGCATCATCGATGGGGTCCCGATGCTCGATCTTCCCTATGTCGAGGATTCACGGGCCGAGGTGGACATGAACGTCGTCATGACCGGTTCCGGGAGGTTCATCGAGGTGCAGGGCACCGCGGAGCAGCAGGCGTTCAGCCGCTCGGAGCTCGATTCGATGCTCGGCCTGGCTGAGGGCGGTATCTCTCAGCTGCTCCAAGCGCAGGCGCACCTCTTGGCCACCCCGCCGTCACCGAGACCACGGTGACCATCCGACTGGTCCTCGCCACTGCGAACCCTGACAAGGCGAAGGAGATGGTCGAGATCCTGTCGGCTGCAGGAAGGGTCGAGCTCGTGGATCGACCAACCCACGTCGGTGAGGTCGAGGAGACCGGCGACACGCTGCTCGAGAACGCTCGGCTCAAGGCGATGGCGCTGTGCGAGGCAGCGGGTGCCGCGGCTGTCGCCGATGACACCGGCCTTGTCGTCGATGCGCTGGGGGGTGCACCAGGGGTCTGGTCGGCTCGCTACGCCGGCGAGGACGCCACCTACGACGACAATGTCACCAAGCTCCTCGCAGAGCTTGGTGACTCGACCGAACGACGTGCTCGATTCGAGACGGTCGCCTACGTGGCCTTCCCCGACGGCACCGAGCTCTTCGCTGTCGGCGAGGTCGAAGGCGTCATTGCCGAAAGCCCGTCCGGTGACGGCGGCTTCGGCTACGACCCGGTGTTCATTCCGTCCGAAGGTGATGGGCGCACCTTCGCGCAGATGTCGCCGGAGGAGAAGCATGTGGTGAGCCACCGCGGCCGGGCCTTCCGGGCCCTCGCGGAGCGGATGGTCGAGATGGGCGTCCTGCGCACGTGAGCCAGATCGACTCGACCACCTCAGGGTGGCTACCCTGAGGCCGTCGCCGATCAGAGGTGGTCGGCATTGACGAGAGGGGGCTCAATGGGAGACGACGCGACGCTCAAGGAGCTGATCGGGACTCGCACGCAGGTCTCGACGGTGGTGATCGAACGAGGACCGGTCAGGTTCTTCGCTGACAGCGTGTTCGACGAGTCGCCTGAATCCCATGACCCAGCAGCCGCCGAAGCGGCCGGTTTCGACGGGATCGTCGCACCGCCGACCTTTCCCATCTCGATCGAGAGCTGGGGCCGCTTCCCTGAGCTCCAGGATGGGATCGAGCATCCAGGGATGATGGCCGCACTGGCGCCGCTGATCGCCAACGGTGGGCTGATCCTCCACGGGGAGCAGTCGTTCCACTACCACCGCCCGGTGCTGGTGGGTGACGTCCTGGTCGGCGAGGGGACCATCGTCGACGCCTATGCCAAGGAGTCCAAGGGCAAGACGATGACCTTCGTCGTCACCGAGACGGTCTGGAAGGACCGAGCCACCGGGGAGCCCGTCGTGACCTCACGGTTCAACATCATCCACCGCATCTGAGGTCGACGCGGGATCGCCCGCGTCGCCCCTGGTGCGCGAGACTTCTAGAACACGTTCTAGACCGAGGAGCGCCCATGCCCATCGGCATCAGCGAAGACCACGTCGAGCTGCAGCAGACCATCCGACGCTTTGCCGTCGAGCAGCTGGCCGGACGAGCGCGTGCCAACCTCGATCTCG
>CAITOG010000251.1 GCA_903893955.1 uncultured Actinomycetes bacterium | reverse complement strand
CGCCATCTTGACGCTCCACGAGAAAATCAAGACCGGTGAGATCACCCAACGCCGTGCTGAAGGTCGTCCGCTCGAGATCGAGACGACCCCGTCGAGCCCGTGGACGCCCGAGCAGCCGGTCGCTGTGCGCCTGGGGACGCCTCGATGACCGACCTCGCCATCCGGGCGCTCGATGGCGTGCCCACCACCACGGGTCCGATGGTGGACCAGATTGCCTTCCCTGAGCGGACGGCCTACAAGGCATTGGTCGAGTCGCTCAAAGGTTCTGGCTTCGAGATGTGCTCTGACCTGTGCGGGATCGACTACCTCGACCACATGACCCGGTCGCTGCCAGACGGGGTGACCCCTGAGCGGTTCGAGGTGGTCGTCAACCTGCTCTCGCTGTCGGCCAAGCGTCGTGTCCGCATCAGGGTGCAGGTGCCAGAGACCGCACCGGTCGTCGACTCGCTCTTCGAGGTGTACCCCGGGACCGAGGCGATGGAGCGCGAGGCATTCGACCTCTTTGGCATCCAGTTCACCGGGCATCCCGACCTCTCGAGGATCCTGATGCCAGAGGAGTGGGAAGGCCACCCACTCCGCAAGGACTACGGATCCGGTCGCATCCCGGTGCAGTTCAAGGAGGCTCCGGGTCCCCGATGAGCGCCTACGAGAACGAAGACGAGGTGCGGTCGGTGGAGAGACCGGCATGGTCGACCAAGGAGACCTCAGAGGGCTCCCAGGAGCTTCGTCGTCGCACCGACACACCGTCCGACGAGCTCGGTCGCGAGTCGGGCGCTGTGCTCCAGATGCCCGACGGGCGGGTTCTCGACCCCTCTCAGATCGATGTCGATCGTCCCGACGACGAGACCATGATCATCAACATGGGCCCCCAGCACCCATCGACCCACGGGGTGCTCCGGCTCATGCTCGAGCTCGATGGTGAGGTGGTGCTTCGGACCAAGCCTGTGATCGGCTACCTGCACACGGGCATGGAGAAGACGGCGGAAGAGCTGACCTACGTCCAAGGCTCCACCAACGTGACGCGGATGGACTATCTGAGCCAGATGCACAACGAGGCGGTCTTTTCGCTCGCCACCGAGGCGCTGCTCGGCGTCGACATCCCTGACCGCGCCACCTGGATCCGGACCCTCATGCTCGAGCTGAACCGAATGGGCTCGCACCTGATGTGGATGGCCACCAACGGCATGGACCTCGGGTCCACGTCGATGATGATCTACGGCTTCCGTGAGCGCGAGATGGTGATGAGCTTCTTCGAGAAGACCACCGGGCTTCGCTTCAACAACAACTACATCCGCCCAGGGGGCGTGGCAGCCGATCTGCCTGACGGGTGGGAGGACGATGTCCTCGTCATCTGCGACACGGTGCTCGAGCGCAGCTATGAGTACGACGACCTCTTGACTGGCCAGCCGATCTTTCGAGAGCGGACCGAGGCCGTCGGTGGGCTCACCGCCGAGGAGGCGCTGGCGCTGTCGGTGACGGGCCCGCTGCTTCGCTCGACAGGGGTCCCGTGGGACCTTCGTCGCACCATGCCCTACCTAGCCTACGACAAGCTGGACTTCGACGTCATCGTCGGGACCTACGGCGACAACTTCGATCGCTACTCGATTCGCCTCAACGAGATCCGCGAGTCGGCCAAGATGCTCCGCCAGCTGGTCGAGGGCATGCCATCGGGCGATTACCGGGTGCAGGACGCCAAGGTGACGCCACCGCCGAGGGCGCGCATCGACTCCTCGATGGAGGCGCTCATCCACCACTTCAAGATCTTCACCGAGGGGTTCAAGGTCCCCGAGGGCGAGGTCTACTGCGCCATCGAGTCGCCGCGTGGCGAGCTCGGCTGCTACTTGGCATCTGACGGTGGGGCCAAGCCCTACCGGATGCACATCAGGGGGCCGTCCTTCGTCAACCTCCAGGTCCTCCCGCTCCTTTTGCGCGGTGGCCTGCTGTCCGACGCGGTGGCGGTCATCTCATCGGTCGACCCGGTCATGGGCGAGGTGGATCGATGAACCACCTCACGCCCGAGATGAGGACTCGTGCCGAGAAGCTCGTAGCGCTCTACCCAGAGCCGCGGAGCGCACTGATCCCGCTGTGCCATCTCGCCCAGGAGCAGGACGGCTACCTGGTCGACGACGCCATGATCGAGATCGCAGAGATCGTCGGCGTCACACCGGCCGAGGTGCGCGGCACGGCCACCTTCTACGACATGCTCCACACCGACTCGGTGGGACGCTACGTGGTCGGCGTCTGCACCAACATCGCCTGCCTGCTCGCCGGCGGTGACGAGTTGCTCGCGCACGCAGAGGCCTCGCTCGGGGTCCGTGCCGGGGGAACAAGCGAGGACGGCCTGTTCACGCTCGAGGAGACCGAGTGCCTGGCCGACTGCGACATCGCTCCATGCGTGCAGGTCAACCATCGCTATGTGCGGACCACCACGCCTGAGGCCCTCGATTCCCTCGTGGCCGAGCTTCGGGCAGGGGAGCGCGGCGAGGAGATCCCACCGCACGGGACCTTGATCCGAGTGGAGCGCACCGTTGGCCTGGAGGCCAGCAAGGACACGATCGCAGCGGAGCGGGCTACTGCCCGGGCAGCTGCTGCCGAGCGAGCCACGGTGGAGGGCTCGTGAGCGCTGTCCCGAAGATCGTCACCTCGAGGCGCGAGTACGCCGACTCCTACACGCTCGAGCGCTACAAGACCACCGGCGGCTTCGATGGCCTCAAGAAGGCGCTCTCCATGACCCCTGAGGCGGTGTGCGCTGAGGTCGACGCCGCATCCTTGCTCGGCCGTGGCGGCGCGGGGTTCCCCGCTGGTCGGAAGTGGTCGATGCTTCGCAAGTCCGACGTGTCCTACCTCGTGATCAACGGCGACGAGTCGGAGCCGGCAACCTTCAAGGACCACCTGCTGGTCGAGCACGACCCTCACCAGCTCGTCGAGGGCGTGATCATCGCCGCCTTCGCCCTGCAGGTCACGCAGGCGTTCATCTTCCTCCGCGGCGAGTTCGCCCTCGGGCTCGAGCGCGTCCAATCGGCGGTGAATGGCTTCTACGCCGAGGGGGCGCTCGGTTCAAACATCCTCGGCTCTGGCTTCTCGCTCGACATCGTGGTGCACCCTGGTGCCGGCGCCTACATCTGCGGCGAGGAGACCTCGCTCCTTGAATCACTCGAGGGCAAGCGAGGCTTTCCGCGTATCAAGCCACCCTTCTTCCCGGCGGCGATTGGCCTCTACGGCGAGCCGACGGTCGTGAACAATGTCGAGACGGTGTCGAACCTCCCGTGGATCGTCCTGAACGGCGGGAGCGCCTTCGCTGCTCTCGGTGAGGGTCGCAGCACCGGCACGCGGCTCTTCGCCCTCTCTGGCAAGGTCCGAAACCCCGGCGTCTTTGAGATCGAGATGGTCAAGACCACGTTCCGCGACCTGATCTTCAACCCATCGCTCGGTGGTGGCGTGACCGGTAGCGGCGAGGTCAAGGCCATCATCCCCGGCGGCGTGTCGGCGCCGTGGTTCTATCCAGAGCAGCTCGACCTGCCGCTCGGTCAGGACGAGGTCGCAGACGCTGGTTCGATGCTCGGCTCCGGTTCGATCGTCGTCATGGACACCTCGACCTGCATGGTCAAGGCGGCCTGGCGGATCACACGGTTCTTCTCGCGCGAGTCATGCGGTCAGTGCACGCCGTGCCGCGAGGGATCAGGCTGGCTCGAGCGGATCCTGTACCGCCTCGAGAACGGCCAAGGTCGCATGGAAGACATCGATCTGCTGCTCGACCTGTGCGACAACATCGCCCCTGGTCTCACCTGGCCACCGCAGCAGACCACTATCTGCGTCCTTGGCCCGTCGATCCCGTCCTCGATCCACTCGGCGATCTCCCGCTTCCGCGATGAGTTCGTCGCACACGTCACGAACGGGGGGTGCACTCATGGCTGACGAGCAGGCAACCGAGAAGGTCACCTTCACCCTGGACGGGCGCGAGGTCACCGCCGAGAAGGGCGAGATGATCATCGCTGCGGCCGAAGCTGCGGGCACCTACATCCCCCGGTTCTGTTACCACCCGCGCATGGAGCCAGTGGGCGTATGCCGTATGTGCCTGGTCGAGGTCGAGGGGCCGAGAGGCTCCACGCTGATGCCTGCTTGCTACGTCGCAGTAGGCGATGGCATGGAGGTCGTCACCGACTCAGAGAAGGTCAAGAAGGCGCAGGACGGCGTGCTCGAGTTCCTGCTCGCCAACCACCCGCTGGACTGCCCTGTCTGCGACAAGGGCGGTGAGTGCCCGCTCCAGGACCAGACCCTTGTCCACGGCCCAGGAGAGTCGCGATTCGTCGAGGAGAAGCGTCACTTCGCCAAGCCGCTGCCCATCTCGGAGCTGGTCCTCCTGGACCGTGAGCGCTGCATCCAGTGCAGCCGCTGCACACGCTTCGCCGAGGAGGTCGCCGGTGAGGCACTGATCGACTTCGCCGGGCGAGGTGACCAGGTCGAGGTCGCGACCTTCCCAGGTCGACCGTTCAGCTCGTACTACTCGGGCAACACGGTCCAGATCTGCCCCGTCGGAGCGCTGACCGCGACGCCGTACCGCTTCGCCGCCCGCCCATGGGACCTCGAGCAGGTCGAGTCGACCTGCACCGGGTGCGCCGTCGGCTGTCGGGTCGCGGTCCAATCGTCGGCCGGGCGGCTCACCCGCCTGCTTGGTGTCGACAGCGATCCGGTCAATCACTCGTGGCTCTGCGACAAGGGTCGATTCAGTTTCGAGGGAGTCAACGGTGTGGACGAGGGCAACGAGGAGCTCGCATTGCGCGATCCTCGGCGTCGCCTCACCGCTCCGATGGTTCGTCGAGACGGTGTGCTGGTCGAGGTCGGCTGGAGCGAGGCGATCAAGGCAGCGGCTCACCTACTGCAGACCTCGTCGAGCACGAGCAACGAGGAACTCGGTGCCATCGGTGGGGCGCAGCTGACCAACGAGGGCGCCTACGCATGGGCATCGCTGCTCAAGGGCGTGCTCGGCACCGACTCGGTCGACGCCCAGCTCGGCGACGGCCTCGATCCGGAGCTGATGGCGACGTTGCCGCGAGCGACGATCGATGAGGCTGCGGCAGCCTGCACCGTCATCGTGCTGAGCGGCGACCTGCGCGAGGAGCTGCCGGTCCTGTTCCTGCGCCTTCGAGAGAGCGCTCGAACCGGGCGCTCCTCGATCATCGACCTCTCGCCTGCTGCCTCGTCGACCAGCGAGCTGGCGACGGTGGCCTTGGGTGCTCGACCCGGCGATGCACTGTTGATCGCCAGGGCGCTCGAGGGCGATGCGTCAGCACGCAGCCAGCTCGCCACCCATCCTGAGGGCCGCACCTTCACCGACGAGGACCTCGACCGAGCGGTGTCGCTCATCGGCGACGACGGCACTGGCGTGGTGATCATCCTCGGCCGGCCCTCGCTCGCCGAGGATGCCTCCATCATCGAGTCCGCCGCCCTCCAGCTTCACCATCGCTACCCGAAGGCGACCTTCCTGCCCGCGCTGCGTCGAGCCAACGTCATGGGTGCCATCGACATGGGCCTCGTTCCCGGGATGGTGCCTGGTCGGGTGCCGCTGCGAAATGCATCGGCGGGGCTCCGAGAGACCTGGAAGCTGATCCCAGCGTCCGCTGGCCGCTCATCGATCGAGCAGGTCGAGGCCTTCGTCGCGGGCACACAGCGAGGCCTTGTTGTCCTTGGCGCCCAGCTCAGCGATCTGCCTGACGCCGCGCTCGCTGCTCGGGTGACGAGCGCGCCTGGGAACTTGCTGGTGATCGCAGGTCACGGCGGCGAGCTCGTCGACGCGGCGGCAGTCGTGTTGCCCGCAGCAGTGGCGCACGAGCGTCCGGGCACGACCACCAACATCGAGGGTCGAGTCTCCACGCTCGGTCAGAAGGTGGTCGCACCGGGACTGGCATGGCCGGATTGGATGATCGCCGGCGAGATCGCCTTCGAGCTCGGTCACGACTTCGGCTGGTCGACCATCGACGACGTCACCGAGGAGATCGCTCGGGTGGCGCCCAGCCACGAGGGCCTGACCACCTCGGTCCTGGCAGCACCGGCAGCGGCGGACGGCCTGGTGGTCCCGCTCAAGGGCACCTCGTCGCCGCGAGCCCTGCTCGATCCTGTGGCGACACCGGGCCTGGCCTCGCCGGAACGAGTCGGCCTCGGATCCTTCACCGGGACCCTCGCCACCGATGTCGAGGTTTCAGGTGACCTTGTGCGACTCTCCTCGCCAGACGTGCCGACGTCGGTGGCTCCCGATGCTGACGGCGACGGTCCGACCGTCCCCGCTCCCGACAGCTACTCGCTGCGCCTTGTGGCGACCCGGACGCTCTACGACGACGGCGCACAGGTGCTGGCTGCACCTGCGCTCGCTCTGCTGCGCAAGCCAGCGGTCGCCCGGGTGAACCCCTACGACCTCGACCGCTTGGGAGTCACGACAGGTGATCGTGTCCGACTTCGAACCCCCAGCGCCACGCTCGTGATCGAGGTCGAGGCGGCGGAGGGGACCCTGCGGGGCACGGTCGCGCTCGACTTCAACGTGGCGGCAGCCGATTCCGATGTGCACGCCAACGCGGTGGCGTCCCTCATCGAGCCAGGCTCGCTCGTTACCGATGTCAGGATGGAGTCGCTGTGAGCAGCCTCCATGTCCTCGCATCCAATGGCGACCAGCTCTACTTCGCTGGCGTCAATTGGGCGGTACTCCTGATCGTCGTCATCAAGGTGGTGATCTCGTTCTCCGTCTGCATGGGCGCTGTCACCTTGATGATCTGGTTCGAGCGCAAGGCAATCTCCGACATGCAGAGCCGGATCGGCCCCAACAGGGCGGGACCGTGGGGCATCCTGCAGTCCCTGGCTGACGGGATCAAGCTCTTCTTCAAGGAAGACCTGATCCCGGACAAGGGCGACCGGTTCGTCTTTAAGCTGGCCCCCTATCTCTCGGTCGTGCCAGCGCTTCTCGTCTTCACGGTCATCCCAGTCGGCGGCATCGTCACGGTGGCCGGCCACACGTTCCAGCTGCAGGTCGCCGATCCGCCGATCGGCATCCTGCTCGTGCTGGCGATGTCTGCGATTGGCGTCTATGGCATCCTTCTGGCGGGCTGGTCCTCAGGCTCGAAGTACCCGCTGATCTCCTCGGTGCGTGCGTCGGCGCAGATGATCTCCTACGAGGCAGCGCTGGGCATGACCGTGGTGACGGTGGTGCTCATCACCGGGTCACTCTCAACTCGGACCATCGTTGACGCACAGGGCGGTGGCGCGTGGCACTGGAACGTGCTCCGACTCGGGATCGTCCCCTTCGTCTTGTTCATGATCGCCGGTGTCGCTGAGACCAACCGGCCGCCCTTCGACGTGGTGGAGGCGGAGTCGGAGCTCGTCGGTGGCTTCAACACCGAGTACTCCTCGATCCGCTTCGCGCTCTTCTACCTCGCTGAGTTCCTCAACACGATCACGATGTCGGCGATCATTGTCACCCTCTTCTTCGGCGGACCTTCTGGGTGGATCCCCCCAATCCCGCACCTCGAGTGGCTGTTCCCGATTCTGTGGTTCCTCATCAAGACGGTGATCTTCTGCTTCATCTTCGTGTGGCTGCGTGGTGCGCTGCCACGGCTCCGCTACGACCGGCTGATGGACCTCGGGTGGAAGCGGCTGATCCCGGCGTCGCTGGCGTGGATGCTGCTCGTCGCAGGTTTCTTGATTTCCGCGTGGTGGGGCGTGGGTCTCGCGGTTGCGGTGATCGCCGGCGCCATCGTGCTCTCGCGCAGCTTCCGGCTCGGCGGAGAGCTGGCAGAGGCAGATCGTGCCGTCTTGCCAACGCTTGGGACCCGACCCGTTCCCCCACGGCTGCTTCGTGAGTCGACCGACGGCGAAGAGGGAGGGAACCTCTGATGGGCTTCCTCGACGACCTCAAGAGCGAGTTCAGCTTCTTCGGAGGCTTCACCCTAACGGCCAAGCACCTCACCCGGCCCCGGGTGACCTGGCAGTACCCCGACGAGAAGAAGCCCAAGCAGCCGCGCCAGCACGGTCGTCATGTCCTCAATCGCTACGAGGACGGCATGGAGAAGTGCATCGGTTGCGAGCTGTGCGCCGGCGTGTGCCCTGCGGACTGCATCTACGTCCGAGGACTCGACAACCCGCCCGACCACCCGGTGTCGCCGGGCGAGCGCTATGGCTATGTCTACGAGATCAACTACCTGCGCTGCATCCACTGCGACATGTGCGTCGAGGCATGTCCGACCGAGGCGATCACCGAGTCGAAGATGTTCGAGTTCTCGTTCACGAACCGGGCCGATGCGATCTACACCAAGGCTGAGCTCGTCGTCGATGACGACGGCATGCCGCAGAAGCTCCCGTGGGAAGACTGGCGAGAGGGCGATGACCTGCTCACCTCGGGCTGGATGCGAGCGACCGCACCGGCTGGCGCCGCGGCCTTCGAGGGCGAGGTCCAGTGGTCGGGTGAGCTTGGCTACGGCGTCCGAGCGCCAGAGGGCGGTCAGTCAGGCAAGAGAGACGATGCCGCCACCGGTTCGAAGCCGCTGCGCGAGGTCCTCGAGGCCCACCTCCTCACCGCTGACATCCCAGCCGAGCACAAGGGCATGCGGGGTAGGGTCTGGCGGGCCAAGCGCAACGCTGATCGCAACAAGGCCAAGCTCGAGGGCATGCGGCAGCGCCGCAAAGACGCCAAGACGGCCAAGAAGGGCTCGGCATCAT
>CAITOG010000250.1 GCA_903893955.1 uncultured Actinomycetes bacterium | reverse complement strand
TAGAGCGGTGCGGACGTACGCATCTGCTCGTAGCCGGCCCACGGCTCCTTGATGAACTCGCGATCGAGCACGTTGATCGGGCATGTCGGTCGCATCGCATCTACTGTCACGTCGTCCCCTCCTTCGGCGCGCTTGTGGCGTCCGATTGAACCGTAGGGAGGGCCCAAGGCTCCCGGTAGGGCCGAAGGTCACGACCACGTCAGGTGTTCGCAGTAGGTTGCACCCACAGGGGCGGTGGAGATCCAGAGACGGAGTCAACGTGGCCAAGGTTCTATTTGAGGGCGTGTCCAAGCGATTCGGCGATGTCGCCGCTGTGGACCAGCTGGACCTCGAGATCGCAGATGGCGAGCTGTTGGTGCTGCTCGGCCCCTCTGGCTGCGGCAAGACGACCGCGCTGCGCATGGTCGCAGGCCTCGAGGAGGTCTCGGACGGCAGCCTCTCGATCGGCGACGATGTGGTCAACGACGTCGACCCCAAAGACCGAGACGTGGCGATGGTCTTCCAGAGCTACGCCCTCTATCCCCACATGACGGTGGCGAGGAACATCGAGTTCCCACTCCGCCAGCAGCGGATGGACGCAGCTGAGCGCACCGCCAAGGTCGCCGAGGCTGCGGGCACCCTCGGTCTCGGCGAGCTGCTCGATCGCAAGCCCGGCCAGCTCTCGGGCGGGCAGCGCCAACGAGTCGCACTCGCCCGGGCCATCGTGCGAGATCCCAAGGTGTTCTTGATGGATGAGCCTCTCTCCAATCTCGACGCCAAGCTTCGTGTGCAGACCAGAGCTGACATCGTGAGCCTCCAACGACGTCTCGGCACCACCACCATCTATGTGACGCACGACCAGGTCGAGGCCATGACGATGGGTCATCGGATCGCGGTCATGCAGGGTGGCAAGCTCCAGCAGGTCGCCCCGCCAGAGGAGCTCTATGAGCGACCAGCCAACACCTTCGTGGCGGCGTTCCTCGGCAGCCCGGGCATGAACCTCCTCGAGGCAGAGCGGGTCGGCGACAAGCTCATCACGCCCGCGGGCGAGATCAACGTGCCCGAACACCTCAGCGCAGTCCTCGATGGGCCAGTCACACTAGGCATCCGGCCAGAGGGGCTCCACCTCTCCACGAGCGGGCTTGCCGGCACCATCCTGCTCGTCGAGATGCTCGGCGCTGAGACCCAGGTGCACTGCTCCCTCGAGGGCGGCGCCACCGTGGTCGTGCGACAAGGCCACGATGCGCAGCGGCCGACGCTCGGCGATCCAGTGGTCGTCGGAGTCGATGCGGCCGCGCTCCACGCCTTCGGTCCAGACGGCACTCGGGTGGCTGGCACCTGATGCGCTCGCTTGCAGTCCGCCGGCGGCGCGAGTGGGCGCTGGCCTATGCGCTGGTCATCCCGGCGCTCGTCATCTTCGCCGTCTTCACCTTCTATCCCTTCATCCAGAACTTCAAGCTCGCCCTCTACCAGAACCCGCCCTACCCAGGGCTTCCCTCCCACTTCGTCGGCCTCTCACAGGTGACGTCGACACTCACCTCGACGTCGTTCCTCCAGAGCCTCGAGTCCACCTTCGAGTTCGTCCTCCTCGTCGTCCCGATCGGGCTCTTCGGCGGTCTTATGCTTGCGCTCGCCGCGCACAAGAAGCTCAAGGGAATGGCGATCTACCAGGTCATCTTCTCCTCGACGGTCGTCAGCTCGGTCGCTGTCGCCGCCGTCGTGTTCGGCACGCTGATGGATCCGGTCGTCGGTCTCTTGCCCTGGCTCGGCCTCAATCCCCATCCCGCGATCCTGAGCAACCCCACCTGGGCGCTGCCAGCGGTCGCCGTCATCGCGATCTGGCAATTCCTCGGGCTCTCGTTCATCATCATGACTGCAGGCCTCCAGTCGATGCCTGAGGAGGTGCTCGAGGCGGCACGGCTCGACGGCGCACGAGCACCCACGATGTTCTTCCGAGTGACGATCCCGCTGCTGAGCCCGACCATCTTCTTCGGCCTCGTCATCGGGACGATCTACGCCTTCCAGAGCTTCGGACAGATCGACATCCTGATCGGACCCCAGAACGCAGCGTTCACGCACACCAACGTGCTCCTGTACTACGTCTACACAGCCCTATCGGTCCAGAACAACCCCGGCCTCGCAGCAGTGCTCTCGATCGTGCTGTTTGTGATTCTGCTCAGCGTGACGCTCCTGCAGTTCCGATTCCTCGAGAGGCGGGTGCACTATGCCAGCAACTGAGGTGCAGGCGACCACGAGGCCGAGGTCCCACTCTCGGAAGGCCACGCTCAAGACGGTGCTCCGCTACGCCTTCTTGACCTTGGGCGCGTTCATCGTCCTCTTTCCGGTCTACATGGCAGTGGTGAACTCACTGCTCGAGCCAAGCCAGATCGCTCACCAACCCCCACCTTTCTTCCCGACCAACCCCCAGTGGCACACCTATCCCGATGCGTGGAAGGGCGGCAGCCTCGGGATCTACCTTCGCAACTCAGCAATCCAGACTGCGATCATCGTGGCAGGCCAGCTGGTGACCTCGATCCTGGCGGCCTATGCGTTCGCCTTCCTCGACTTCCCCTTCAAGAGGGCCATCTTCTTCGCCTTCTTGATGACCCTCATGATCCCGTTCGAGGTCACCGTGGCGACCAACCTGACGACCGTCACCTCGCTTGGATGGTTCAACACATTTCCCGGCCTGACCGTGCCGTTCCTCGCCACCGGCTTCGGCGTGTTCCTGCTCCGACAGGCATTCCTTCAGATCCCGAGGGACCTGAAGGAGGCAGCCCAGCTCGATGGCTATGGCCATATGCGCTTCCTCTGGTCAGTGGCGATCCCGCTGGCTCGCCCTGCCATCGCCGCCCTTGGCGTGTTCAGCTTCCTCGGCGCGTGGAACCAGTACCTCTGGCCGCTGCTCGTGACAGGCAACAACAACGCCGTCCGCACGGTCCAGATCGGGCTCAAGCAGCTGCTCAACACGCAGCTCGACCAGATCAACGTGTCATTGGCCGGCACCATCATCGCCATCGCCCCACTCGTGCTTCTGCTCATCGTCTTCCAGAAGCAGCTCGTGCGGAGCCTCACCGCAGGCGCCGTCAAGTAGCCCGACCCTCATCGATACGGCCATCGACGACCCGGCCGTTGGCCCGGTCGCGATTGGTGCTGTGGCTCCGAAACACGTGCACGGGGGGTCGACATCAGGTGGCGCCGCGATCACCTGCGGTAGCGTGTCGGCCATGCCAGACGAGCCAGCGACGACACCGATCGCCGATGGCCTCCGCTCGTATGCAAGGGTCCTGCTTCGCAGATGGTGGATCATCGCTGTCTGCGTCATCGTCATCGTGGGTGCAACGGGCATCTACTGCCTGACAGCGACGGCGAAGTACACCGCAACCGTGCAGCTGGAGCTCACCCCAACGATCACCTCCTCGATCACGCAGGGCAGCAGCTCGATCCAGAGCCAGCAGAGCTCGACAGTGGACGTGACCACCGAAATCGCAGTGGTCGAGAGTGCTGCCGTGGCCCAGAGCGTCCTCAAGCAGCTGCCGGGTGCGCCGTCGGTCAGCGTCTCCCAGGTGGGGACCACCGATGTGGTCAACCTGTCCGTGACCTCGACAAGACCCGCCGTGGCTGCCGCAGCCGCCAACCTCTACGCGCGCTCCTACCTCGGCTACAAGCGCTCGCACGCCACGACCCTCTACAACACGGCGATCTCGTCCCTCGAGACCAACCTCACCTCACTCCAGGCACGGATCAGCACATTGACCAAGCAGCTCGCATCGTCCACTGGCACCGCAGCGGCAGCGATCCAGGTGCAGATCAACCAGCTCGAGTCGAGCGCCAACCAGATCAGCACGCAGATCGCCAGCTACCAGACCGATCTCAATCTGGTGAACGGTGGCGGGCGCGTGATCACCCCCGCGACCGTTCCCACGTCGCCGTCATCGCCGAAGACCCTCGAGTACCTTGCCCTGGCGCTCATCGTGAGCCTGATCATCGGCGCAGGGCTGGCCTTCGGCGTCGACAGCCTCGATCGATCGGTCCGGACTCCCGAGCGTCTCTTCAGGGCGCTCGGCGATGTCCCGCTGTTGGGCATGATCCCGAGCGTCCCCGAGATGAGAAGCGCTCGCTACGCGGGCATCATCTCGAGCACAGATCCGAGCTCGCTCGCCACCGAGGCCTATCGGAGCGTAAGGACGTCGATACAGTTCCTCTCCCTCGAGCAGGACATCTCGACGCTGCAGATCGCCAGCCCCCAGAGCGGCGACGGCAAGACCACGCTCGTTGCCAACCTGGCAGTGGTGCTTGCCGCGGCGGGCACCAAGGTCGTTGTGATCGACGGCGACCTGCGACGACCATGGATCGCAGCCGCCTTCAACCTGCCGCAGTCGCCCGGTCTCTCCGATCTGCTCGCCGGCCAAGGGGACCTGCACACGACAGCGCGCGCAGTCAATGTGTCACCCAATATCCACGTGCTCGCGTCTGGCCCTCCACCGCAGCTGCCCTCCGAGATGCTCAGCTCGGCTCGCTTCGCCGCGCTGGTTGCCGAGTGCGCACAGCTCTGTGATCTCGTCCTCATCGATTCCCCACCGTTGCTCGCAGTGACAGATGGTGAGGTGATCGCCCGGGTCGCTGATGCCACCCTGGTCGTGGCCGCCGCTGGGCAGACGAGCGAGCGTCACATTCGACAGAGCCTCGATGCGGTCCATGGCGTCGGCAGACAGGTGCTCGGTTTCGTCATCAACGACGTCGACCGTCACGACCTCGTCGACTACGACAAGGCGGGCTACTACGCGGCCCAGGTCTCCTACCGCTCCTATGGCGGACCGACGCAATCCACGGACAGCGAAACCTGAGAACCGGCGCGAAGACTGCGCCACCGCTGCGTGCAATGATGCACGCATGAACCGCACCCGCACTGCCTCACTCGCCTTGGCAGCCGTCCTCGGCGCCAGCGTGATCCCTGCCGCCGCCCTCGGCTCGATGGCTGCTAGCGCAGCCAGCACCCCTGCGTGCAGCCCCAAGGCACTCTCGTCATCGAAGGGACCGGTGACGATCAACTTCTGGGAGTCGATGCCTCGAGCAAATGGCGAGGCGATGGTGGCGCTGACCAAGAAGTTCAATGCGTCCCAGAAGAAGGTGCACGTGAACCTGGTCGTCCAGACGACCTACCAGGAGACGTTCCAGAAGTACCGATCTGCGCTCACGACCGGCAACGTCCCGGACCTGACAATGCTTGAGGACATCGAGACCCAAGGTGCGGTCGACACCCAATCGTTCATCCCGGTGCAGACATGCATGAACGCTGCTGGCTTCAAGACGGGCGACCTCCTGCCTCGAGTCCTCGCGTACTGGAAGATCAACAAGGTCCAGTGGGGTATGCCGTTCGGCGTCTCGGGACCGGTCCTCTACTACAACAAGAAGGCCTTCACCGCCGCTGGACTCAACCCGTCCAAGCCGCCGACCAACCTGTCAGCCCTCGTGTCGACAGCCAAGACGCTCAAGACCAAGGGACAGGGCGGCATGGGCATGGTGCTCGACCCGTGGCACTTCGAGACCTGGTTGGCCACCGGCAACACCCTCTTCGCCAACAACAACAACGGCCGGACCAAGCGTGCCACCGCCACCGCATTCAACAACTCGACAGGTCTGACGGTGTTCAACGCCCTGGCGCAGATGAAGAAGGATGGCAGCGTCCAGACCAACTCGATCGACGGTGCCGGTCGCTACGACAACCTGCTCGGAACAGGCTCCGGCAAGTTCTCGATGACCATCGACACCTCGGCTGCGCTGGGCACCATCGATCAGCTGCTCGCCACAGGCCAGTACCCGAACGTTGACGTCGGCGTGGCGCCGATCCCGGCGGTCACCGCAAACGCCAAGGGCGGGGTGCCGCCCGGCGGCAACGGTCTGTGGATCTCGAAGCGCTCCACCCCGGCCAAGCAGGCAGCAGCGTGGCAGTACATCGCCTACCTCGACTCGGCCACGAGCCAGGCTGCATGGTCAGCCGCCACGGGGTACATCCCGCTGCGCACCTCGGCGGCCAACTCCCCCACCATCAAGGCGCTCTGGGCCAAGAACCCGGGCTACTCGGTCGCCTACAAGGAGCTCACCACCGGGCCGCAGAACTACGCCACCGCTGGCGCTGTCGTGGGTCCCTTCGATGACGTGAACACCGCAGTCGCCAACGCCGAGGCCTCACTCTTCGTCTCGGGCACGGCTCCCAAGACTGCGCTCTCGCAGGCGCAGGCCAACGCCACCAAGATCATCCAGGCCTACAACCAGCGTCTCGGCTTGGGCTGAGCGACGGCCACAGGCTGGGGGGCCACGGTGGGAGCACAGCGACGAGCCCTGGTAACCGGGGCTTCACGAGGCATCGGCAAGGCCGCGGCGATCGCGCTCGCTGAGCGAGGCTGGGACGTGGCGATCACAGCCCGGACATTGACCGAAGGCCACGGCGTCGACACGTCCGAAGCCGGCGCTGGTCGGACGATCCCTGGCAGCCTCGAGACGACGGCCGCCTTGATCGAAGACACGGGAGGACGAGCGCTCCCTCTGGTGGTGGACCTGCACGAGCACGATCAGATTGCGGCATGCGTCGCGACCACCATCGAGGTCCTTGGAGGCGTCGAGCTCGTCGTCAACAACGCCATCGACTCAGGACCTGGATCCATGACACCGATCCTCGACCTCACGATCGAGCAGCTCGAGGCGAAGCTCGACGCCAACGTGGTCGCGCAGCTGGCGCTGATCAAGGCCGTGCTGCCGAGCATGCTCGAGCACGGAACCGGCACCATCATCGACGTGACCTCCAACGTCGCCACCCATGACCCACCGGGACCGATCGGGGAAGGCGGGTGGGGCCTTGCCTACGCCGCCTCGAAGGCCGCCTTCCACCGGTTCGCACCGCTGCTCGCCATCGAGCTCGGTCCACGAGGCATCAGGGCCTTCAACCTCGACCCCGGCTTCGTCGTCACAGAGCGCCAGGAGGTCAATGCGGCGGCGCTCGGGCTCGATCGCCACTATGTCGGCGCCCCACCCAGCGTCCCAGGTCTGGCGATCGCGTGGCTCGCCGGACATCCTGGCGACGTCGAGAACGGCTCGACCGTCAAGGCGCAGCGGCTCGTCCTCGACCGTGGACTCCACCCCGACTGGCGGTCCTGAGGGTGCCTGACACCCCCGAGCTGGTCGTCGTGGTAGCACCGCCGGTGACCACGATCACGATCAATCGGCCGGAGAAGCGAAATGCACTCACCCTTGGGCTCTGGGCCGAGCTCGGAGCCGCCGTCGAGGAGCTCGATCACGACGCCGACGTCGCCGTGATCATCCTCACCGGCGCGGGGGATGCATTCTGCGCCGGCTTCGACCTGTCGGACCTGAGCACCGAGGACGACGCCTCACGAGCTCGACGAATGTCCCAGCAGGCGCGCCATGTGGGGATGCTCCCTCCCCACGACACGCCCGTCATCGCCGCCGTCAACGGACCGGCCATCACCGGCGGGCTCGAGCTGGCACTGAGCTGCGACATCGTGGTCGCCTCAGCTGCTGCCCGGTTCGCTGACACGCACGCCAAGGTGGGTGCGGTGCCAGGAGGTGGCCTGACCATCACCCTTCCAAGAAGGATCGGACCGGGACGAGCTCGTCTGCTGAGCCTGACCGGCGACATCATCGACGCCGACACCGCTCTCGCATGGGGCCTGGCCGACGAGGTCGTCGATCCGGACAACCTGCTGGAACGGTGTGGAGAGATCGCCACCTCGATCGCGGCGAAGCCGCCCGGTGTCGTCGCTGCGATCCGACAGCTCTATGCACGTAACGCGGATCGGAGCGACGAGACAGCCTTCGCTGAGGAGCAGGCGACCTCTCGGGCGTGGATGGCCGAGCAGTTCGACCGGCGACGGCTGGCCAAGGAACGCACAGCGATCATCGACGAAGGGGCTGGTCGATGAAGGTCTACGCCGGGATGGATCCGGCATTGCCACTTTCGGATGTGGCACGGCATGCCCAGCGGATCGAGCGCCTCGGCTACGACG
>CAITOG010000249.1 GCA_903893955.1 uncultured Actinomycetes bacterium | reverse complement strand
TGATCCTGCCGGCCTGCGCCAGTGCTCTGAGGCGCCCCTCGTTCTCGGGCCGGATCTCGAGGTAGTCATCGATGACGGCCATCTGGCCATCGAGGAGGAAGCGGGCGTAGGTCGGGTCATCCTCCATGAGATCGAGGAGGTCGTCGAGCATCTCGACGAGGTCCATGCGAAACGTTTGGAAGGGTGAGTACCACTCCCTGTCCCAGTGGGTGTGGGGAACGATGGCGATTCGTCGCGGTGACATGGCGATGACACTATGACGCTCCCTGCCGGCTCGCCATAGCATTCGACGGTGACCTCAATGACTTCGTCGGTCCCGGTGGCCCTGCCGACGGCATGGGCCACAGCCTGGAGAGCGCACCCTGACAGAGCTGTACTCGAGGTCCTCGGCGAAGGTTCACTCACCGCTCGAGAGCTCGACCACCGATCGATGAACGCCGCCAGCGCCCTTGGGTCTCTTGGCGTGAGCCCGGGGGCACGGGTGGTGTGGGAGGCCGTCTCCTCGCTCGAGGCCATCATCGTGGCACTCGGCGTGCTTCGTTGCGGAGCGGTGCTGGTGCCCGTCGCCGAGCGCCAGAGCGATCTCGAGCGCCTGACCGTCATCGATGACGTGGATCCGACCATCGTCGTCGCCGAGCGCCGAGCAGCCGTCGGCACAGTGACCGAGCCACCTCGAGAGCTCTTGGCCCGTCGAGGACCGGCGGTCGAGCTCGATGGTGCCGCTGCCGACGACGTGGCACTGATCGTGTACACGTCGGGGACGACGGGCAGGCCCAAGGGAGCCGTCCACACCCATGGCAGTATCGCTGCGCAGGCGGCCTCGCTGACATCCGCATGGGGGTGGACCGCTGCCGATCGGCTGCTCATCGCCCTTCCCTTGTTCCACGTGCACGGGCTCGTGGTTGGTCTCTTCACCGGCTTGTCCACCGGTGGGGCTGTGACCTGCCAACCCGTCTTCGACACCGGTGCCTTCCTCGATGCCATCGACCAGGCGGCTGCGACGATGGCCTTCTGCGTGCCGACGATGCTCTATCGGATCGACGCGCATCCGAACGCTGACCTCATGGCGTCGCTTCGCCTGGTTGTGTCCGGCTCTGCGCCGCTCTCTCCTCGCACCTTCGAGGCGTTCGAGCGCCGGGGGATCTCGATCCTCGAGCGCTACGGCATGACAGAGACCCTGCTCACCATCTCGAATCCGCTCGAGGGCGAACGTCGTCCAGGGACGGTCGGCCGGGCGCTGCCTGGCGTCTCGCTCAAGCTGCCACCTGCAGGAGAGGACGGTGAACTCCTGGTGTCAGGCCCCACCCTCTTCGCCGGCTATTGGCGCCGGCCCGATGCCACGGCTGAGATCATGACCGACGGCTGGGTGTCGACAGGCGACATCGTCCGTGTCGACGGCGATGGCTACGTCATCATCTGTGGGCGCAGCAAGGAGCTGATCATCTCCGGGGGCTTCAACGTCTATCCTTCCGAGGTCGAAGACGTCCTTCGCGCCATCGACGGCGTCGACGATGCTGCCGTGGTCGGAGCGCCCTCTGATGAATGGGGGGAGGTCGTGGTGGCGTACCTCGTCACCCCGGCCGGGATGGACGTGGACTCGATCGCTGAAAAGTGTGCCGAAGCGCTCAGTCCCTACAAGCGCCCTCGGAGGTTCACCGAGGTCGAGGAGATTCCTCGAAACTCCCTCGGCAAGGTGCAGCGACATCTCTTGTGATGGCAACACCAATTCCAGACATGGCGCTCGAGGAGCGTCTGCTCGACGAAGGGGCGACCCTTGTCGCTGGCATCGACGAAGTTGGCCGAGGGGCGTGGGCTGGACCCGTCACCGTGGGTGTCGTGGTGATCGACATCTCCTCGCAGCTGCCCCCGCAGGGCCTGCGTGATTCGAAGGCACTCTCCGCCGCAGCCCGTCAACGGCTCGCGCCCGAGGTGGTCCGCTGGGCTCGAGACTCGGCAGTCGGTCATGCAAGCCCAGAGGAGTGCGACGAGCTCGGGATGCGCTCAGCGATCGCTCTCGCATCGTCTCGGGCCATGGAGTCGCTCTCGGTTCGACCCGACGCGGTGATCGTCGATGGACCAGTCGATCTCCTTGCCGCTAACGACCTGCTGTTCGCGAGCAAGGTGGCAACCCATAGGTGGCGTGCAACACCGCCGACGCGAACTGAGGCGATCATCAAAGCCGACCAGACCTGCGCCTCGGTTGCAGCTGCATCGGTCGTGGCCAAGGTTGCTCGTGACGCCCTGATGGCGGCTCTCGCTCCGAGCTTTCCGGCATTCGATCTTGACTCGAACGTCGGGTACCCGTCCGCAGCGCATCAACGGGCGCTGCGGGGCTACGGCCTGACCTCGATCCATCGCCGAAGCTGGAGCTTCACCGAAGGGATCCCGTGGCTGGTCGGGGCGCTCCGAGATGGACGGGGCGGTAGGATTCCTTGATGCCGCCGGTCCTCAAGATCAACGATCTCAAGACCCAGTTTCGCGGCCGCCAAGGGACGGTCACCGCCGTCGATGGCGTCTCGCTCGAGATCGGCGCAGGGGAGTGCGTCGGCCTGGTCGGCGAGTCTGGCTGCGGGAAATCGACCACAGGGCTGTCGATCATGCGGCTGCTCCCCCCCAACGGTTCTGTTGCGGCTGGGAACATCGAGCTTCTTGGCCAGGATCTGGCCACCCTCAGCGAGAAGGAGATGGAGAAGGTCCGAGGCAACAGCGTCGCGCTCATCCCACAGGACCCCATGACCTCGCTCAACCCGACGATGCGGATCGGCCGCCAGATCGCCGAAGGTATGCGACTGCATCATGGCGCCAGCAAGGCGGAGGCAGAGGCGCGGGCGCTCGAGGTGCTTCGCATGGTCGAGATGCCCCGGCCAGAGGAGCGGCTCCAGCAGTATCCCCATGAGCTCTCGGGCGGCCTCCGTCAGCGAGTGATGATCGCGATGGCGCTCGTCTGTGAGCCCAAGCTCTTGATCGCTGACGAACCGACGACGGCTCTGGATGTGACGATCCAGGCCCAGATCCTCGACCTGCTTGACTCGCTCCGAGAGAAGCTCGACATGGCGGTCCTCCTGATCACCCACGACATGGGGGTCATCGCCGGGCGGACCGATCGAGTGGTGGTCATGTATGCAGGCCGGGTCGCCGAGGAGTCGACGACCGAGCGAGTCTTCTCCGAGATGCGCCATCCCTACTCTGCCGCCCTCCTTGCATCGGTGCCGACGATCGAGGAGCGTGGCGAAGAGCGACGCCTCCTGAGCATTCCCGGCCTGCCCCCAGACCTTTCCAAGGAGATCGTGGGCTGCCGCTTCGCTCCGCGCTGCGTGTTTGCCCAGGATGACTGCAGGACCACCTCTCCGCCCGAGGCGCGTGAGCTCGACGGAGCGCACCGCTACGAGTGCTTCCACCCCGTCGACGGGATCGCCTCGGTGGTCAAGGTGGATCCGAGCCTGCTCGAGGCACCTCCATCGCCGGTGGTCTCTGACGAGGTCCTGCTGCGGGTCGACGAGCTCGTCAAGGAGTTTCCGATCTACTCAGGTGGCCTGCTGCGTCGCTCCACTGGATCGGTCAAGGCGGTCTCTGGTGTCTCCTTCGAGGTCCACGAGGGCGAGACATTCGGCCTGGTCGGCGAGTCGGGGTGCGGCAAGACGACCGTTGCCAAGTTGCTCACCATGCTCGAGCGGGCCGACTCGGGTGTGATCGGCTTCGGGAGCGACGACCTGCTCTCGCTGGGTGCACGCGAGTTGCGCAGTCGTCGACGAGATCTTCAGCTGATGTTCCAGGACCCGTACGCTTCGCTTGATCCGAGGATGAAGGTGGGTTCGATCATCAGAGAGCCCCTTCAGGTCCAGAGCATCGGCAACGACCACGAGCAGAAGGAGCGTGTCGCTGACCTGCTGCGCGAGGTCGGCTTGCCGGCCAACTCAGCAGAGCGCTATCCCCACGAGTTCTCGGGTGGTCAACGTCAGCGGATCGGCTTTGCCCGAGCCCTCGCGCTCGAGCCGAAGCTGATCATCGCCGATGAGCCGGTCTCTGCTCTCGATGTCTCGATCCAGGCACAGCTGCTCAATCTCATGAAGGACCTCCAGGTGCGCCGTGGTCTGACGATGATCCTCGTGAGCCATGACCTCGCGGTCATGCGCTACATGGCGACGACGATCGGCGTGATGTACCTCGGCAAGCTCGTTGAGGTGGGTCCAGCAGGCGTCATCCTGTCGAATCCCGCACATCCCTACACCCAGGGACTCCTCGATGCCGTCCCAGTCCCTGATGTCGCTGAAGCTCGAACGCGACGAGGCAACCAGATCAAGGGAGAGTTGCCATCTCCCGTTGATCCTCCGAGTGGATGTCGATTCAGGACTCGCTGCCCACGCGCAGACGAGATCTGCGCAGAGGTGGAGCCGGTGTTCGAGGAGTTCGCCGGCGGGAACCGCGCCGCATGTCATCACCCGCTCATGACGCCGGTGAGCCTCACATCGGCTGGATCGGCGAGCGCGTAACTCCTCAGCGGCGCTGGAGCCTCACCTCGAGTGCATCGCGAAGCGCATCGCCGATGTAGTTGAGGGCGACCACCACCAAGATGATGCACAGGCCCACGGGGTAGATCTCCCACCAGTAGCCGTTGGACGCGTAATTGACGCCATTCGAGAGCATCGTGCCCCAGTCGGTCTGCGGTGCTGGCACGCCAAGGCCCAGGAAGCCGAGTGCAGCCAGCAGGAGGATCGAGTCAGCCACATCGAAGGTGGCGAAGACGACGATGGTGCCCACCGAGTTCGGGATGATGTGTCGTCCGATGATCCGACGTCTCGACCCGCCCATGACTCGAACCGCCTGGACGTACTCACGAGTTCGAAGCGAGAGAGTCTCGGCTCTGATCAGCCTCGCAGGGACGAGCCATGACACCGCGGCGATGACGATGATCAGGAGCGGTGCTGTCGGTCGGTAGATCGTGACAAGCGCGATCAGCAGGAAGAGGACCGGGATCGACAGTCCGATGTCCACGAAGCGCATGAAGAGCGAGTCAAGCCAACCACCGAAGAAGCCCGAGAGTGCGCCGTAGGTCACGCCGATGACCGTGGCGACCACTGCAGCCGCGAAGCCCACGATGAGGGCGATCTGGCCGCCGTACATGAGTCGACCGAGGATGTCGAAGCCGTTCTCGTCCGTCCCGAGCGGGTGGCTCCAGCTCGGCGGGGAGTTCTGGGTCGAGTTGAGAAGCGCATCTTGGGCATTGGTCTGGTTCGTCACATAGATGTGCGGACCGACGAAGCAGAAGAGGACCATGAAGACCAAGAAGATCAAGCTCGCCACCGCCAGCTTGTTCTCCCCGAAGACCCGGACCATGTTGCGGAGGAAGCCGGCTTCTGCAACTGCCTCTCCGGCATCGTGGTCAGCTTCGTGCTCTGGCAGGATCGCCTCGTCGGGAACGACGTTGCCCTCGAGGGGCTGCATCTCGAATGGATCCATCGGCACGTTCAGTCACCCCCGAGTCGGATGCGCGGGTCGGCCGCAGCGTAGAGCACATCGGCGAGCAGCGAACCAAGGACGGTCGCAGCCGTCGCGACGAGGGTCGTGCCGAGGACCAGCGGAACATCGTCATTGGCGGCCGCTTGCACCGTGAGCAGACCCATGCCGGGATAGTTGAACACGGTCTCGACGATCAGGGCACCGCCGACGATGGCAGGCAGGCTCAAGCCGATCAAGGTCAGGATCGGCAAGAGGGCATTCCGAAAAGCATGGCCATAGAGCACCCGCCGGGGGCTTGCTCCCTTTGCCTTGGCAGTCCGGATGTAGTCCTCGCCGAGGGTGTCGAGGACCGAGGAGCGCATATAGCGGCTGAACGCTGCGATGGTCAGGGCGGCCAGCGAGAACACCGGGAGGACGAACGCCCGAGGATCGGTGATGATCGCCCAGGGGGACGCCGAGGTCGGCGGCTGCGAGGGGAACCAGTTGAGGTCGAAAGAGAACCAGATGATCAACAGCTCGCCGATCAAGAAGGCTGGAATCGCGTAGAGGAAGAACGAGACGCCGGTCATGACGTAGTCGAAGGCCTGGTTGCGGCGGACCGCCTGCGCCATGCCGAGTGGGATGGCGATGATGAGGGCGAGGATGGTCGACGATCCGACTAAGACCAGCGTCTTGGGGAGGCGGTTCAAGATGAGGGCAGTGACGCCCTGGTTGTTCTTATACGAGTAGCCGAGGTCACCCTTGATGATGCTCAAGATGTAGTGCCAATACTGCACCCACAGCGGCTGGTTGTAACCGTTCAGCCGGTTGAAGTGAGCGATCTGCAGTGGGGTGGCCTTCGGCCCCAAGGCCGCTCTGGCCTGACCACCGGGGATGAGCTGGCTCAGCAGGAAGACGATCAACGAGACGCCCAGGATCACGATGATTG
>CAITOG010000248.1 GCA_903893955.1 uncultured Actinomycetes bacterium | reverse complement strand
CTCTTGGCTTCGTTCAGCAGCTCACGAGGGGTGGCCATGTTGATTCCTCCGACGGCGGTTCGTTGGCGTGTCGCTGGTAAAATCCTACCAGCAAGGTCAGGAATCTGATCCGCCGGACAGCGAAGGGGCGACATGGATGTGACCGAGGCGATTCGACGTCGGAGGATGACGCGCTCGTTCGAATCTCGCCCTATCGATTCCGAGGTCCTCGATGAGATTCTGATGACCTCACTGCTCGCTCCGAGCGCTGGGAACAGTCGGGGGACGTCATGGATCTCGCTGCTCGGCGAACTCGAGACGGCGCGCTACTTCGAGGCTGCCACCGACGAGAGCTGGCGGCGCAGCGCCCCTCGAGCACCAGGCCTGCTTCGGGCGGGTGCCGTTGCACTGCTGGTGGCCGATCCGGCCGCCTACGTCGAGCGCTACAGCGCCCCCGACAAGGTCGGCTCTGGGCTCGGCAGATCGATCGAGGCGTGGCCGGTGCCCTACTGGTGGGGAGATGCAGGCGGCGTGGTGATGGCTGCGCTGCTGCTGGCCGAGGAGGCTGGACTCGGTGCGTGCATCCACGGCGCCTTCCGCAATGTCGATGCCGTCAAGTCGTCGCTCGGGATTCCTGAGCCGATGCTCGTCTACGGTGCTCTGCTCCTCGGCCACCCGGCTGGTGATGATCGCAGATCGGCGTCGCTCGATCGTCCCGGCCCGTCACGGGCCGAGCGCATCCATCACGCCGGCTGGTGAGGGTTCTCAGCCGAGCGAACGCAGATAGGTGAGCAGGGTGCGAAGTGCGAAGCCAGTGCCACCTTTGGCGATGTAGCCCGTCGCCTTGTCCGCCCGCGCCGGGCCGGCGATGTCGAGGTGCGCCCAAGGGATGTCGCCCGTGAACCGCTGCAAGAAGAGCCCCGCTGTGATCGAGCCGGCTTCCCCGGGTGAACCAATGTTCTTGATGTCGGCGATGTCGGAGTCGATCTGGGATTCATAGTCAGCGACGAGCGGCAGCTGCCACATCGGCTCACCTGCGGTCTCCGCCGCAGCCAAGACGGCATCGACCAACGCCTGGTCGCTCCCCATGACCGCTCCCATCGAGCTGCCCAGAGCGACCACTGCTGCACCAGTAAGGGTGGCGACGTCGATGATGGCGTCCGGCTGGCGCTCGACGGCCAGGCTGAGACCGTCGGCGAGGATCAGGCGCCCCTCTGCGTCGGTGTTGAGCACCTCGATGGTGGTCCCGTTGCGAGCGGTGAGGACGTCGCCAGGCTTCATAGCTGCACCGCCCGGCATGTTCTCTGTCATCGGTGCGATCGCAGTCACGCGCGCCTGGACACCCAGCTCGCTGCAGCCGAGGATCGCGGCCATGACGACCGCCGCGCCGCTCATATCGGTCTTCATGGTGGTCATCCCGGTCGCCGTCTTGAGCGAAAGGCCGCCGGAATCGAACGTGACACCCTTCCCGACGAGGACGATGTGTGCAAGCTCCTCAGAGTCAGGCGCTGCCTGTGCCTCCGGCGTGACGTACTTGCGAGAGGTCGGAGGACTGGCGTCCTCGTCGTCGTTTCCGACCGCAGAGGGGTCGTAGGTGGCGATGAGCAATCGAGGTGCCTCGCTGGAGCCTCGTGCCACGCCGAGGAGGCCACCGAGCCGCTCCTCCTCGATGCGAGCCTCTCGCCAGACGCTGGCCTCGACCTTCGGCGCCTTTTCGAGTCGACGGAGCAATGATGCGGCCAGTCGACGAGGGGTCAGCTCGCTCGGGACCCTGTTCACGAGATCTCGGACAAGTGCGACTGCACGTGCGACGACCAGTCCGTCAGCGATGCCGGCGGCCAAGCCTTCGGCTGCTTGGATCGACACGCCACCAGCGGCAAACGCTGCGACCTCGAGGGTCTCGAGCGAAGGGCGAGGCTCTCCGGTCTTGAGGTCGGTGCGGTGCACCGCGAGGTAGGCGCCGGTGGCAACCGCTTCCCCGAGCCGCGGCTCGGTGATCGTCGAGGGCAGCGTGAGCAGCAACAGCGCCCGAGGCCCGGCAGCCGCCCGAAGAGCGGCAGCCAGCGCCCGTCGCCATGCTTCGTCATCAGGGACGGTTGGATCTCCGATGCCTACGGCGAGCAACGTGGGAGCTCCTGGCGCCTGGCTCAGGATCAGGGTCTGTCCCCGCTTCGCCTTGAAGCGATGACGCTCGGCGAAAGCTGGATCGATCGTGGCAGGGATCGCAACACCAGCAACCTCGGTCGGCAGTCCAACCGGAACCTTGACTGCCCCATCGTGCCGTGCGGTCGGCACGATGATCACATCGGGATTCGCGGCCGTCGTGTGGTCAGCGAGCAGGGTGATCTCGAGCTCGGTGCTCATGGTGCCGTGGCCTCCTTCGCCAATGGGTGCTGCTCGCCTTCCTGCCAGCGAGCCATCGTCCAGAGCAAGTCGGAGAGCCGGTTGAGATACGCCCCGACGAGCGAGCCCTCGCTCCCGCTGGTGACGACCAGCCGCTCGGCTCGACGCACAGTGGTGCGAGCCACGTCGAGCGAGGCCGAGATGAGGTTCTCCCCTGGCAGCACGAACTCGGTAGGCATCTCGAAGCACTCGGTGAGCCGATCGATAGAGGCCTCAAGTCCTTCGACCATCTCGGGAGTCACCAGCGAGACGCCGGCTACAAGCTTCGAACGGTTCTCCGGGAGCGTGGCGACCTCTGCCATCAGGACATAGAGGTCGCGCTCGAGTGCCACGCACAGCTCGGCGAGCTCGGCGTCACCACGCCCGTGGGCGCGCGCCACGCCAATGGCCGCCTGCGCCTCGTCCACCGCACCATTGATCTCGATGGGACCAGCGTCCTTTCGAACCCTCCCGCCGAAGAGAAGGCCCGTCGTCCCGTCGTCGCCCTTGCGGGTGTAGATGCGCATCAGGCCGAGGCTACCGGTACGGCGACTCCACGCCGGACGTCTGATGCGGTGACACCGGTAGCCTTGGTGGCCATGGCTGCTCGCATCCCACTCCTCCCTCGCCTCAGCGCGAGCGGCGATCCGTATCTGAACGCGCTCAAAGATCGCGTCCTCGTGTTCGACGGTGCCACGGGCACCAACCTGCAGCTCATGGAGCTCACGGCCGACGACTTCGGCGGGCCAGCGCTCGAGGGGTGTAACGAGATCCTGGTCGAGACACGCCCCGACGCCATCGACAGACTGCACCGCTCCTTCCTCGAGGTGGGCTCGGATGTCGTCGAGACGGACTCGTTCGGATCCTTCTCGATCGTCCTGGCTGAATACGACCTTGCGGCACGCGCCTACGACCTGTCGCTGCGCTCCGCCCAGATCGCCCGAGCTGCGGCCGACGACTTCGCCACGCCGGAGCGGCCGAGATTCGTTGCCGGCTCGATGGGTCCCGGAACCAAGTTCCCAACCCTCGGACAGATTCCGTACGCGACGCTCCGTGACTCCTACCAAGAGCAGGCTGCAGGTCTCCTCGCCGGGGGCGTCGACCTGTTCATCATCGAGACCATGTTCGACCTCCTCGGAGCCAAAGCCGCGATCAACGCAGCCCGCCTGGCGATGGCCGAGGCCGGTCGCCAGATCCCTCTCCAGGTTCAGGTGACCATCGAGCTCACCGGTCGCATGCTTCCTGGCACCGAGATCGGCGCTGCACTCGCCAGCCTCGACGCCATGGGCGTCGACCTGATCGGCATCAACTGCGCAACAGGACCTGTCGAGATGGGTGAGTCGCTGCGCTACCTCGCTGAGCACGCAACGATGCCGATCTCCTGCCTTCCGAACGCGGGCCTACCAAGCGTCGTAGACGGCAAGATGCACTACGACCTCACACCAGAGCAGCTGGCGGAGCACATGGTCCGCTTCGTGGGTGAGCTCGGCGTCAACGCCGTCGGTGGTTGCTGTGGGACTACCCCAGCCCACCTTGCCGCTGTCGTCGAGGCCGTTGGCGGGACGACCCCGATCAAGAGGAGCCCCATGCTCGAGGCGTCCTCCGCCTCGATCTACACCGCTGTCCCCTTCGCCCAGGACACCTCGTTTCTCGTCGTCGGCGAGCGAACCAACGCCAATGGATCGAAGAAGTTCCGCGAGTCGATGCTCGATGGGGACTGGGACACGTGCATCTCGATGGCAAAGGAGCAGGTTCGCGAGGGCAGCCACGTCATCGACGTCTGCGTCGACTACACCGGTGCCAACGGGGTCGCTGACATGGAATCGCTGATGTCTCGCCTCGCAACCCAGTCGAGCGTCCCGGTGATGGTCGACACGACCGAAGGTCCGGTCGCAGCGACCGCGCTCTCATGGCTCGGTGGTCGGCCGTTGCTCAACTCGGTCAACCTCGAGGAGGGAGCTGACGAGGGCACGAGGCTCGACCAGTTCCTCACCCTGGCACGAGAGTTCGGGGCCGCGGTGGTGGCGACCTGCATCGACGAGGAGGGGCAGGCCCGCACCGCCGAGTGGAAGCTTCGCTCAGCGCGTGCCATCCACGACCTCGCAGTCGAGCGCTACGGGCTGCGTCCCTCTGACCTGCTGTTCGACCCGCTCGCCCTCCCGCTCTCGACAGGGATGGAGGAGTCGCGCCGTGATGGGATCGAGACCATCGAGGGGATTCGCCTGATCAAGGCTGAGCTCCCTGGCGTGTCGACGATCCTCGGGCTCTCGAACGTGTCCTTCGGCCTAAGCCCAGCTGCTCGCCAGGTGCTCAACAGCGTCTTCCTGCACGAGTGCGTGGCAGCAGGCCTCGACGCTGCCATCGTCCATGCGTCGAAGATCCTGCCCCTCGCCAAGATCGACGATCGAGCGCGCCAGGTGTGCCTCGATCTCATCTACGACAGGCGACACGAGGGCTATGACCCTTTGACCGAGCTCTTGTCGCTCTTCGAAGGGGTCACCATCGCCAGCCAAAGCACCGACGATCTCGAGGATCTGAGCGTCGAGGAGCGCTTGGTCCGACGGATCATCGACGGGAACCGGACCGGTTTGGAAGACGATCTCGACGCGGCGATGGCGTCCGGATTGGCACCACTGACCATCGTCAATGACCTGCTGCTCGATGGCATGAAGACCGTTGGCGAGCTCTTCGCCTCCGGCGAGATGCAGCTGCCCTTCGTGCTCGGCTCGGCCGAGACCATGAAGCAGGCGGTCGCCCACCTCGAGCCGCACATGGAGCGCTCTGACCAGGGCGGGCGCGGCACCGTCGTGCTGGCCACGGTGAAGGGGGACGTTCACGACATCGGCAAGAACCTGGTCGACATCATCTTCACCAACAACGGCTACGAGGTCATCAACCTGGGCATCAAGATCGGCATCTCCGAGATGATCCAGGCGGTCGAGGAGCACAACGCTGACGCACTTGGCATGAGCGGACTGCTCGTGAAGTCGACGCTGATCATGCGCGAGAACCTCGAGGAGCTCAACAGCCGGGGGCTTGCCGACGTCCCAGTCGTGCTGGGCGGGGCAGCGCTGACTCGTACCTATGTGGAGAAGGACCTGCGGCAGGTCTACGACGGTCGCCTCTTCTATGGCAAGGATGCCTTCGAGGGCCTCCGGGTCATGGACCAGCTCATGGCCATCAAGAAGGGAACGGTTGAGGACGACCCGGAGTTCGGACGGGTCATCTCAGAGCGCAACGTCGCTCGACGATTCCGAGAGGCGTCGACCGAGCCAGTTGAGGGGCAGCCCGACCGCTCTCCAGAGGTCGTCGTCGATAACCCGGTGCCCACGCCTCCCTTCCTCGGAAGCAGGGTGGCGAAGGGCATGAGCCTCGACGAGATCTCAGGCTATTTGAACACCACCGCGCTCTTCCGCAACCAGTGGGGCTACCGCCCCGAGGGCGAGGAGGACGACACCGCGTTCAAGGAGCGGATCGCACCTGAGTTGCGTGCAGAGCTCGCACAGGCCGTGGCGGACGACCTGCTCGTCCCGCAGGTCGTCTGGGGCCATTTCCCAGCCAATGCGGATGGCAACGACCTGATCATCTTCACCGACGATGAGCGGACCAGCGAGCAGGTTCGCTTCTCATTCCCCCGCCAGCAGGTGGAGCCGTGGCTGTCGATCGCCGACTTCTTCCGGCCGCTGTCAAGCGGCGACAAGGACTACGCCAGCTTCATGCTGGTCACGATGGGACCACGAGTTTCCGATCGCTGCCGAGAGCTCTTCGAGGCCGATGAGTACCAGGCCTACCTCAAGCTCCACGGCCTCGGCGTCGAGATGGCGGAGGCGCTCGCAGAGATGTGGCACCGTCGTATCCGAGAGGAGCTCGGCATCGCCGATGAGGATGGACCGTCACTCAATGGCCTGTTCCGCCAGCAGTACCGCGGGGGTCGATACTCCTGGGGCTACCCGGCGTGCCCGGACCTTGCTTCGAACGAGACCGTTGCCGAGCTGCTAGGCGCAGACCGGATCGGCGTGACTGTCTCAGAGGGCTTCCAGCTCCACCCTGAGCAGACCACCGACGCCATCATCTGCCATCATCCGCGAGCCAAGTACTTCATCGCCTGAGCGAGGTCTGTCCCTCGGGGACGAGTCGAGGTGCGGGGCCCTCGTGCGATGGCATGTGGCGCAGCCACGCTCTCAGCCCTGTGCGCCGACCTTGCGCATCGTGACCGGCACAGCCGATGCAGCGTCAGCGGCCTCTCTGGCGTGATAGCTCGATCGAGTCAGCGGCGAGGACTGCACATGGGCCAAACCGAGGGCTCGACCTGTTGCTGCAAGTCGATCGAAGACCTCGGGATCGGCGTAGCGCGCAACAGGTGCATGTGCCTCGGTCGGTCGGAGATACTGGCCGATCGTGACGATCTGGACACCGACGGCAGCGAGGTCGCCGAGTGCCGTCTCGATCTCATCGTCGGTCTCACCGAGCCCGACCATCAGCCCCGACTTCGTCACCAAGCCAGCGGACGCTGACCTTGCCAGGACGCCCAAGCTTCGGGCGTAGCCAGCAGAGGGCCGAATCGCCCGCTGGAGCCGAGCGACCGTCTCGAGGTTGTGGTTGAGCACATCGGGCTTGGCGTCGATGATGAGGTCTAGATCCTCTCGACGTCCCTTCAAGTCTGAGATGAGCACCTCGACCGTTGTCGCAGGCCGACGACGTCGTATTGCCCGGATCGTCTCCGCGATCGCGCCCGCACCCCCGTCAGCGAGGTCGTCCCGGGCAACGCAGGTCACCACAGCGTGCGACAGACCCATCGTGGCGACAGCCTCCGCGACCCGCTCCGGCTCGCTCGCATCGAGCGCCTCGGGCTTTCGGGTGTCGATGAGACAGAACGCGCATGCCCTCGTGCATCGTTCGCCATTGACCATGAAGGTCGCCGTTCCCTGCGACCAGCACTCGAAGATGTTCGGGCACCCTGCCTCCTCGCACACCGTGACGAGGCCGAGATCAGCCACCACAGAGCGCGTCGCCGCAAAGGAATCCTCTCGGCGCACAGGGATCCGGAGCCATGCAGGCTTTCGAGTGGCGAGCGGCAGTGCTGCCGACGGGTCCTGCCCCGCTGCTCGCAGGCGACGCTCGAGCATCCGGCCAGTGTCTGGCTCGCCGATCGTCACCGGGTGGACCGAGACGTCATCGAACATCGGGCCGAGCCTTCGGGCCAGTGCCTCCACCAGGCGATCCTCGACCTCTCTGGTGGTCACGGTGGCACCACGCGCCGCCAACGACGTCACCGGTCGATCTGCGATGCCACAGGGCACGATGGTGTCGAAGATCCTGAGGTCGATGTCCACGTTGAGCGCGATGCCATGCAGGGTCCGCTTCACGCCGTCGACTCGCTCGGTCCGGATGCCGAGCGCGCAGATCTTCGCCGGCCGCTCTCCATCCACGTCTACCCACACGCCCGGATGGCCCTCGAGGCGCCCCACCGTGGTCGAGTGGCCGAGCAGACCCTCGACCACTTCGATGGCAGCATCCTCGAGCCGGTGGGCGTGTGCGGGGATCGCTGCGGGGTCATCATCGATCGTCACGATGGCGTAGACGACGACCTGGCCAGGACCATGGGCCGTCACATCGCCGCCCCGATCTGTCGCAATCAGGCGCGCGCCAAGCTCATCTGGCGATCGGAGCACATGCGACGGATCGGCACGACGCCCCAAGGTGACGGTCGGCGGGTGCTCGAGCACCAGCAGCCAATCTGCCTCGTCACGGACGAGAGCCCGCTGGAGGTCGTAGGCCTCGTCGAAGTCGACACGGCCGAGCCGTCGAACCCTGAGCGCCATCAGAGGCGCGCCGACCACTGCGATCCAGCAAGGATCGCTGCAGTGGCAGACAGGAAGGATGCGGCTCGAGATGGCTCGACGATGCGGAGGTCGAAGCTCAGACCGAGCACGCCGATCGATCGGATGCCGACCGACTCTGTGCCATCACCTTCCTCGACGACGACAGGTCGACGGGTGACCGCACCGATGCCCAAGCTCGCAACCTGCGGTCCCGCCAGCGCCGGCACCGTCAACAAGATGTTGGCCGCAGCGCTCGCCGCAACTGAGAACGTCGCCCCGATGAGGTCGAACGGATCGAGCTGGTCTGCCTCGGCTCGTGCGATGACCGCGTCGAGCCCGGTGGCGATCTGGGTGACGTTGAGCTCCTCGCAGTTGCGCAGCACAGGGATAATGAGGCCACCTGCCAGTTCCACCTCTACGCCCACGTGGCGATCAGTCACGACCTCGAAGGCTGCCCCGGTGATCGTCCCATTGAGCTCAGGGAACGCTTGGAGCGCCTCGACCGCCGCATGGACCACGAACGACGTGCGACTGAGCAGCTCTGGGTGCTCTGCGAGGACGGCATCGACCGCGTCGAACGTTGCCTCGAGCGCCACGAAACCAGTCGGTGAACCACGATCGATTGAACCGAGCGCCACCAGCGGTCGTGTCACCGTGGCGTTGGCGACGTCGAGGCGCGTGATCCGACCTCCTGGACCTGAACCGTGGATGCTGCCGGCCTCGAGGCCACGCTGCTCGATGGCTCGTCGGACGAATGGGGAGGTCACCTGGCCGCTGCCCTGTCCAGCGTGCTGCGGTGCCTGCGTGCTTCGAGCTGGTGATCCCGACGCCGCCTCGGCTGCCGGCGCTTCCTGCGCAGACGTGCTGGGCGCCGGGGCCGCAGCTGCGACCTGGCCCGCATCCCCGATCACTGCAACTGTGCCGCCGACAGCAACCGTGTCGCCCTCAGGCACCACGATCTCGACCAACACGCCGGCGACGGGCGACGGCACCTCGGAGTCGACCTTGTCGGTCGACACCTCGTAGAGAGGTTCATCGCGCTCGACGGTGTCGCCGACGCCCTTCATCCACCGGATGATGATCCCTTCGGTGACTGATTCACCGAGGTCGGGAAGGATGACATCAGCCAACGTGGAGCCCCCGACCGGTCAAGGCGATCATCGTCTCGCCGAAGGTCTCCGACAGGGACGGATGTGGCTGGATGAGCGAGGCGACCTCATCAACGTTCGCCTCCCAGTTGACCGCCAGGTAGCCGGCGCCGAGCTGTTCGGTGACCCACGGGCCCACCATGTGCACGCCGAGGACCCGTCCAGCTGTCCCGTCAGGCCGACGCTCGGCGACAACCTTGACCATGCCTTCTGTCTCGCCGATGATCCGGGCGCGACCGTTGCCTCCGAACGGGTCCTTCTTGGTCACGACGTCGAAGCCCTGATCCTTGGCCTGCGCCTCGGTCAGGCCAGCGAAGGCAACTTCAGGATGGCAGTAGATGGCCCACGGGACCCTGGCGTAGTCGACCGGCACCGCTGGCTCACCGAGCATGTCCTTGATCGCCACCATCGCCTCTGCGAATGCCACATGGGCAAGCTGCGGGGATCCTGCCACGATGTCGCCGACAGCCCAGACCCCGGCAGCAGTCGTGCGCTGGTGACCATCGGCGACCACGAAGCCCCGCTCATCGATCGCAACGCCGACGGTCTCGTCCACGAGCCCATCGGTGGCTGGCTGGCGGCCCACAGAGACGACCACCATCTCGACATCGATCCCGTCGGCGCCCTCGATCGACAACGTGGTGGAGGTGCCGTCGGCTGAGGGAACGTGCCCCGTCACCACCGCTGAGGTGATGATGCCGATGGATCGCTTCTTGAACGATCGTCCGACCTGCGATGCCACCTCGGCATCGCACCCAGCGAGGATCGAACCAAGCCCCTCGACGATCGTCACATCGCAGCCAAGATCCGAGAGCATCG
>CAITOG010000247.1 GCA_903893955.1 uncultured Actinomycetes bacterium | reverse complement strand
CGTTGCCGGTGGCAGTGCCGCCATACGGGCTGAGCACGCCGGTGTTGGAGGGGTCGCACAGCCAGGTCAGGTGCTGGACCCCGGGCGGGACCATGACGCTGACGCCGAAGTGCTCCTGGGTGCCCGCAGCGGTCGAGAACGACCAGCTCGAGCCCGCCCAGACTGCCTGCCACTTGATGTCGACGCCGCTGTGGCCATCAGGGAAGGTCATGTCGGTCTGGGTCGGCTGGCCATAGGAGCCCCAGTAGGTGCCGGCGATGTCAGCCTGTGTGATGTCCTCGATCTGGATGTCGAAGCCCTGGCACGAGGACCCTGTGTCGTTGACCACGTCCATGTTCGACAAGAAGCCCATCCCGGGGTGCCCGACGGGCACCGGAGCCGCACCGGTACGGGCATGGCGCAGTGCGGCGGGGCCGACCAGGACGGCGGCGAGCAGCGCGATGGCCACCAGGACGATGGCCTGGCGGCCTCGCATGATGGCGGTGGGTGATGTGTGGTGCATGGTGCTCCTCTCAGATGCCAGCGTGCGTGCGGCAGGCTGGCTGCTCGGGAGCAATCTGATGGCACGACATGAGCCGATGGTGAAGAGACGATGAGAGTCTTCTCATCGCGCCGCCGCTCGGAGCGAAGCGGTGAACCTAGCGGTGGTTGTGAAGGTAGAACTCCTGGCGAGCGACGAGGCTCACCAGGTCCCCGGCTGCGAGATTGACGTCGTAGTCGTGGAGGCCCCAGTTCTTTCCCGAGCTCGCTACCGTCGGCCGCTGGTTCGGGTGCGCTGCGGCTGGATAGGCGCTCGAGGGCTCGACGGTGACGTGCAGGAACGTCGCGCCGTTGACGCGCATGCACTGCGATCGATAGAGACCCGGGTAGGTGACGTAGCCGGCGCCGGGGAAATCGGTGTTGAGGAAGCGGACGCCGAGTCGGACGCTGCCTGGTCCGAAGCTCGCAGGGTTCACGCACGCCACCTGCAGGTTCGACGACCGTGAGGTCTGACCCCAGAGCAGGCTGACCCCTTGGCCGGGGATGCCGAAGTACGAGGTCTTCGGAGGCGCGGAATAGAAGCTCGAGTAGGCCACTGCACAGCTGAGCTGATGGCCAGAGGTGCACAGCGGGATGTGCTGGAACGCACCACCGACCGTCTTGCCCTTCGCCACGGTCAGGTTGCCGCCGAGGAGGAGCGCTGACACCAGACGCGCCCTGAGCGCCGGGTTGGGGTCGATGACCTTGGCGATGAGATGGATCAGCATGGCGGCACCCTGGGAGTGGCCGAGCAGCACGAAGTGGCGTCCCTTTGGCTCCTGGGCGAGGAAGGCGGCGAAGCCCTGCGCCAACGATGCGTAGGCAACATCGAGCGCTCGTTTCTGCCCTGCAGCGTCCTTGGAGAACAGCTCATGGATCGTCATCTGCCGGTACATGGGCGCAAAGACCCGACAGACCTGGGAGAAGGGAGCGGCTTGATCGGCTGCGATGTAGGTCTGCTCAGGCCCGACCGTGAGGTTGGAGTTCGGTGTGGACTGACTGGAGACCGTCGGGTACGCGTAGAAGCAGTCGACCGGCGGCGAGCTGGGCTGCGCGACATGGACCACCGTCGGCGCACCGACGGCCGGGACGACGGCGTAGGAGATGTTCTGCGTGCACGGATCCGGCGACTGGCCGGGCTTGCACAGCCAGGTGGTCTTCGGGGCGCTTGCGCTCTTCGCTCCTGCGCTCTCGGCCACCGCTGGCACGAGGCCGCTCACGGTCGCGAGCAGCACGATCACCCCGATTGCTCGTGTGACACGTGTGTGCATGGTGGATCTCCTCGGCTGGGCGGTACCGGCAGCGTACCGACCCTGCGCTCCCCGGCAACGGCGGTGGCGAGATGCCATGATCGCCGGATGCTCACCAACCGTGTCACGCAGCTCCTCGGCGTCGAGATCCCGATCGTCCAGGCGCCGATGGGCTGGATCGCCCGCTCTGCCCTCGCTTCGGCAGTCTCGAACGCAGGGGCCATGGGGATCATCGAGACCTCCTCTGGAGAGCTCGACATCATCCGCGAGGAGATCGCGAAGATGAAGGACCTCACCGATCGACCGTTCGGGGTCAACATCGCGCAGGCATTTGTCGCCGATCCCAGCGCGATCGTCGATTTCGTGATCGCTCAGGGTGTCCGGTTCGTCACCACCTCGGCCGGCAGTCCCACTCGCCATACCGGGCAGCTCAAGGATGCAGGTCTGACTGTCTTCCACGTGGTGCCCTCGTTGGCCGCGGCCGAGAAGGCGGTGGACGCCGGCGTCGACGGGCTCATCGTCGAGGGCGGCGAGGGCGGCGGCTTCAAGAGCCCTCGCCCCGTCTCCACCATGGTCTTGCTGCCTGCGGTCACGAGCGCCTTCGATCTGCCGGTGATCGCCGCCGGCGGCTTCCTCGATGGGAAGACCATGGCCGCCGCCCTCGCACTCGGCGCCGAGGGCGTCCAGCTCGGCACCGCCATGGTCGCCTGTGCTGAGTCGCCAGTCCACGAGGCGTGGAAGGAAGCCATCGTGGCGGCGGGCGAGACCGACACGGTCTTCTTGAACGCCCACACCTCGCCGGCCTTGCGGGCGTTGCGGACCAAGCGGACGAGCGCACTCGAGTTCGATCACGAGACCAACGCCATGGGGGCGTTCGGGTCGGTCCGCGACGTCTACTTCGGTGGTGACCTCGAAGCCGGGATCGCCCTGAGCGGTGAGATCGCCGGGCGGATCTCCTCGGTGCGGCCAGTCGCCGACATCATCGGCGACTGCGCTGCTGAGTGTGAGCAGCGACTTCGTGAGCTGTCAACCTCCTACCTGAGTTGAGCGACGGCGGGCGGATCCACTCGTCAACGACCTTGCAGGCGTACGATCAACAACGTCCCTGGAACGAGGAGGAACGTGATGGCTGACGAAGCAAGCACCATCGAGACCGAGGCCGTGGTGTTCGGCCTCTCACCGAAGATCGGATGGCAGCTGCAGCTGCTGGCAGGATTCATCACCCTGGTCCTCGGCCTCGTCCTGGCGTTCCACCCGACGACCTCGATCAACGTGGTCTGCGTGATCTTCGGCATCCTGTTGATCGTCGGCGGCATCTTCCACTTCATCAGGGTGCTCGACCCTGAAGAGCAGCATCGGGCCTGGCTCGGCATCGCCGGCTTGCTCGAAGTCGTCGTCGGCGTGGTGCTGATCCGTCACCTTGATGTCGCTCGGGCGCTGATCGCGCTCTTGATCGGCATCACGTGGATCGTCCAGGGCACGGTGTCGCTGATGGTGGGGATCCTTGGTGGTTCGACCCGTTCGCGGGTGTGGCCCATCATCTTCGGGGTGATCTCCATCGCTGCCGGTGCGGTCGTCATCGCGGTGCCTGCCTCGAGCGTCAAGGTCCTGGCAGTGCTCGTCGGCATCTGGTTCATCGTGATGGGCGTCCTCCAGATCCTGGCTGGCTTCTTCCTCAGGTCTGACCTGAAGAAGGCTGGCGTCAGCTAGCGCCACAAGGCCGCGCTCATTTGAGCGGGTTTTGACTGATAGACAGTCTGCGTGCGCAGGTTGGTGGTGTTCGCAGCAGTCGTGGCCTCGTCGTTGGTCCCCCTCGCCAGCGCCGGCTCAGTGGCAGGTGCCACGTCATGCGCGCCGGCACCGACCCATGTCGGGCGGTTCCTCGGGATCCAGCGGCCCTCGACGACGGCTGCCCCGATTGCCTGCAGCCTCGCAGCGAGGTCAAGTGCCTCGAAGGCCTACAACGGGGGCAGTCCGCCACTCAAGCTCAAGGGCGGGGTGACTATGGGGACATCGCTGCAGCCCGGCGCAGTGACGCTGACGCCTATCTACTGGGCGCCGAACCAAGCAGCATTCGACAGCGGCTACGAGTCGCTCAGCACGCAGTTCATCGATGACCTCTCGGCAGCCACCACCGCTGGCACCACGGCTTCGCCGTTCAGCGTGCTGACCCAGTACACCAATGCGAGCGGCACCCGCTTCGGCTCGCAGATGACTGCGTCCCAGCCGATCGTCGACACCCAGGCCTACCCCAATGACGCCAACACCACAGGTTGCTCGCCTGATTCTGGCGCGATCTACAACGACAACTCGGGCTACAGCTCGTGCATTAGCGACGCTGACATCATGGCCGAGGTCCAGCGGTTGACGACGGACAAGAACCTTTCCACCGACTGGTCGCACCTCTACGTCGTGTACCTGCCAAAGGGCGTCGAGGACTGCATGCCCTCACAGGGCCAGACCCCGCACTCGTGCACCGCGAACTACGCCGACACAGCCGACAGCTACTGCGCCTATCACTCCTACGTCAACCCAGCGCCCACCGATGCGCCCATGCTCTACGCGGTCATCCCGTACACGGTGTGGAACTCGGGAACGGGGATCGGCTGCAACGGTCTGGTCGATGCTCCGAACGCTGACCCTGCGGTCGACTACGGCGTCTCTGCCGTCTCCCACGAGATCGCCGAGGCCGTCACCGACCCGCAGGGCTACTCACAGGACGGACTGACGCACGGCTGGATGGACAAGAGCGGCAACGAGATCGGTGACCTGTGCGCCTATGTCTATGGGGCGTTGCGTGGCACGAGCGGGCAGCGCTACAACGTCAGGCTCAACGGTTCGAAGTACCTGATCCAGCAGGAGTTCTCCAACTCCTCGTACAAGCTCAGCCACGCTGCTGGCTGTCAGACGGGCTGGATAGCGCCGAGCGTGAGTCTGAGGAGCACAGGCAAGCTCACCGTCGGCAAGCTGGTGACCTTCCACGCCACCGTCTCGACGCCATCGGGCGCCGTGCTCTCGAGGTCGTGGACGCTCGATGGACAGCCCGCCGGCTCAGGGGCGACCTTCGCCACCAGGTTCGTCACCGCTGGGAGCCACACGGTCGCCCTCACGGTCACCGACTCTGGTGGCTACCAGGGTGGTAGCAGCCTGCCGGTCACCATCAAGACGCCGTAGGCCGCTCGACTCGTAGTTTGAGGCGCTGGAGGTTTCGCCTCCAGATCCACCTGAACACGGGCTTGGCCGCCACGCCGCCGAGCGCGCCTCCCATCCACCACGGCAGGGTGAGCTGCTCACGCCATGTGACCTCGGTCGACGTCGGGCTCGTCGCCACGATCTGGAAGCGGCCTCGACCGGTAACGGCGCCCTCGTGGACGACGCCGATCGCCACGTGGTCCTCCCACTCGGTGATGGTCATGTGGTCAGAAGTGCGCAGCGGTCCGATCTTCGTCGCGCAGAGGAATGACGTGCCAACTCCTCGACGCTGGTCGCTGTCGAAGGTGATCGCCACCGCATCAGCCATCCACTCCACGTGATCCTCGATCGCACTCAGCTCGTGCCAGACCTGCTCGACGCTGGCGTCGATGCTCGTGCTCACCGTGACGTCGGCCATCTCAGCGCACCTCCCCGGCGAGGAGCCGCCACTCGGCCTCTGGGATGCTGAGCGGATCGGCACCGAGGACCTGGAGGCACACGACGTCAGCGCCTGCCTCCCTGTGCTCTGCCACGCGAGCCGCCACCTGGTCGGTCCCACCCCGCACCACCATCGCGTCTTGGAGGCGATGGCTGCCGCCAGGGATGAAGTCCTCGTCAGAGAAGCCGAGGCGCCGCCAGTTGTTCTGGTAGTTGGGCAAGCCGGTGTAGATCCGGAGGTGGGCGCTGGCTCGTGCCCGGAAGTCGTCTTCGTCGTCGGTGAGCGCGATGGCCTGCTCCACCACGAGGGAACGATCAGGTCCGAGGGCTTGGCGTGCGACCTCGGTGTGCGCCGGGGTCACGAGGTAGGGGAGCGCGCCGTCAGCCAGCTCGGCAGCCAGTTCGAGCATCGCTGGACCGAGGGCGGCGATGAGCCGAGGCGGTCTCGTCGAACCCTCGGGTGAGAACATCGGCGCGCTGTCGAGTGCCTCGAGGTAGGAACGCATGGCAGCCACCGGACGCTCATAGATGTGCCCCCGAGCTTGCTCGACCGCGGGCTTGTGGCTCACGCCGAGCCCGAGCACGAAGCGGTCATCGTGCGCTGCATTGAGGGTCTTGGCGCCAGCTGCGGCCGCCATCGCGTCCCGTGCCCAGATCGAAGCGATCGAGGTGCCAAGAGTGATGGTGCTCGTGCCGGCGAGGAGCAACGAGGCGCTGGTGAACGACTCCCGCCCGGCCGACTCTGGCATCCAGTAGGACGAGAAGCCGAGCTCCTCAGCCAGCTTCGGGGCACGGTGCGCCTCGTTCGCGGCCAGGGTCTCGTGGGCAAAGCTCCACAGGCCGATCGTTCCGTGGAGGCGCTCGAGGCTCGCAGCGGTCATGGTGTGCTCCTTGTTGAATCCGTGCCCATCAACCTACGGGTGAACGTGGTGGGTGCAGCCGTGCGAAGGTGGAGAGATGGAGTTCGATCTGAGCATCATGGGTGTGGCCTTGGAGGACGTCGTGGAGCGCTCAGGAGAGCTCCTTGCGCTCGGTGCCGATGGCCTCTTCACCGCCGAAGGCCCTCATGATGTGACCGGGGCGCTGTTCCTGGCTGCAGCGGGCGCGCCTGGGGCCTCGTTGATGACCAACGCCGCCATCGCCTTCCCGCGAAACCCGATCCACCTCGCTCATGCCGCCTTCGACCTCCAGCGGCTCACCGGTGGTCGATTCCGACTCGGCATCGCCCCTCAGATACGCGCCCATATCACTCGTCGCTTCGGGATCGAGTGGTCGCGACCCCTCGAGCGGATGGGCGACTACGTCGATGCACTGCACGCCATCTTCGCTACCTGGCAAGACGGAGTGCCACTCGACCACCGCGGTCCGCACTACACCCACACGCTCATGACGCCGATGTTCTCCCCATCACCGTTGACCACATCGCCACCCCCGGTGATCGTCGGGGCGCTCGGTCCAGCGATGACCGAGCTCGCAGCGGCACGCGGCGATGGGGTGAGCGTGCTCCCCTTCACGTCGGCGGAACTGCTGGCGGCCACGACGCTGCCCGCGATCGAGCGAGGCCTCGAGGCGGCCGGCAAGGGAAGGGACGGCATCGAAGTGGTCTGCGGCGTGATCACCGCCGTGGGTCGAGACGACGAGGAGCTCGAGGCAGCTGATCGGGGTGCTCGTGCACTGCTCGGCTTCTACGGCTCGACGCCGGCCTACCGACGGGTGCTCGAGTCAATCGGTCGAGAGGATCTCCACGAACCGCTTCGTCACGCCGTCGCCGAAGGTCGCTTCGACCTGCTCGGCTCGCTTGTCGACGATGAGGTCACCGAGCGGCTCGCTGTGGTGGGTCGCCCTCAGGAGGTCGCGGCACGCGTCGTGGAAAAGGTCGGTGGTCTCGCTGACCGGGTGGCGCTGTTCTTCCCCTCGACGCCGTCAGACGAGACGACGAGGGAGCTGCTCGACCACCTCCACGCCGAGAGCGGCGTGCGAGTGAGCGATGCTCGAGAAGGGGCAAGATAGAGACGTGAACGTGTTGCTACTCATCTGGGGCATCGTGGCGCTGATCGCGGTGATGACGGTGTACGTGCCCATCCGGCGCGACCCGCTGACCGGGACGGCGTTCTTCATCGGCTGGCTCACCGGAGAGCTCGCAGGGCAGCTGGTGGTGCTCGATGTCCTCGTGGTCGCGCTGCTTGTGTGGGGAGGTGCTGGGAACAGTGCCACAGGTGTCATCGGCTTGTGCCTGGCCGCTGTCGCACTTGTCGGACTTCTGATCGCCCTGGTGGTCGGTCGCCAGGCTCGCCAGGTGGTCCGCAGGTCGCTGGCCTCGACGCCTGGCCTCAGGATCGACATGACCGCAACCGACACGCATCCGAAGTGGGGACGGTGGTGGCGGGTGGTGCGAGCCGTCCCGCTCCCGACCCGGGCCATCTCGGTGACCAAGGACGTGCCCTATGTCGTCGATGGTGCCAAGGCGCAGCGACTCGACGTGTACGCGCCAGCCGGTGGGATCTCGGGCGCGCCGGTGATGATCTATGTGCACGGGGGCGCATGGGTGCTCGGCGACAAGCGAGAGCAGGGCAAGCCGATGCTGTTCGAGCTCGTCGAGCGCGGGTGGGTCTGCTTCTCGATCAACTACCGTCTCTCGCCTCGAGCGGTGTGGCCTGACCACATCAACGACGTCCTCGCAGCGATCGCGTGGGCCAAGGAACATGCCGCCGAGTACGGCGGGGACCCCTCGTTCGTGGCGCTGTCGGGAGGGTCGGCGGGCGGCCATCTGGCGGCGCTGGCGGCACTTGCCGGTGACGATGATGCCTTCAAGGCTGGCTTCGAGGGGGCTGACTGCTCGGTCGACGCTTGCATCCCGATCTACGGGGTGCTCGACATGACCGGCGACCCGCAGACGTCCGGTCGCTACGGCCCTGGGCTCAAGATCCTGCTTGAGCGCCAGGTGATCAAGCAGCGCGTCGCCGAAGCCCGTGAGGTCTTCGAGGCAGCCTCGCCGTCGTATCGGCTCAGAGAGGACGCACCGCCGTTCCTGGTGCTCCACGGGACGCACGACACGCTCGTCCCGGTGGCGGTGCCGCGGGCCTTCGTGCCGGCCCTTCGAGAGGTATCGAGCTCGCCTGTTGGCTACATCGAGTTCCCTCTGGCGCAGCATGCCTTCGACGTCATCGCGAGTCCCCGTTGTTCGGCAGCGGTGGCCGGAATCGTGGCCTTCCTCGACACAGTTCGCAGTCGCCACGAGGCTGAGAGAAAAGGTGGGGCGCTGGCTACCCAAGCGCCGGAATCTGACGTACAGTCAGGATCCTGCGATCGGGAGACCGAGCGTAGGTGAGCTAGGGGGGTGTCCCGCTTCGGCGAGGCACTGCGCAGAACACAAGTGTCTCCGGCTGACGGGGTCCATGAACAGGGGGGAACGATGGCTCTCATCGAGCGCAAGGCTGGCTTCGGCCGGCGACTGATCGCCACGACGGCGGCAGCGGCGATGGTCGCAGGCGGGTTCGTCGTCACGACGGCATCTGTCGCTTCGGCAGCGAGCACCAGCAGCTCGTCGTGTCAGGCAGCAGGCACGCCGACCTCAGCAGAGCTCAACTCGACGGTGGGAATCACCAAGTCGACGGTCACCGTCGGCAACATCTCGATCATCTCTGGTCCTGTGCCCGGACTGTTCCAGGGAGCGCCCTATGGAGCGCAGGCCTACTTCGCCTACATCAACTCACTCGGGGGTATCAACGGTCGCAAGATCACGCTGCAGTCATCCGACGACGCGTTCAGCGGCACCCAGAACCAGAGCGAGATGCAGTCAGCCCTGAGCAAGGACTTCGCGATGGTGGGCAGCTTCTCGCTGTTCGACAACTACTCGTGCAACGTGCTGGCCAAGAACCCAGCGATGCCCAACGTCTCGGTGTCGCTCGACCCGGGGACGAACTCGCTTCCCAACACCGTCAGCCCCCAGCCGCTCGCTCAGGGAGCACCGCTGACCCCCTACACGATCCTCAAGAGCAAGTACCCACAGGCGATCAAGAGCGTGGCGAACCTCGTCTCGAACACCGACACGGCTATCGCTCAGTGGCACGGCCAGGAGGCTGCGATGCAGCACATCGGCTACCACTTCACCTACGTGCGTGAGGTGTCGCCGATCGAGACCAACTTCACCACCGACGTCATCAACATGAAGAACAAGGGCGTCAAGATGGTCCTGATGACCGACGGTGACTGGCAGATCTTCGCGGCGCTCAACAAGGCCATGGTCCAGCAGAACTATCACCCGCAGGTGCTCTTCTCGGCTGGCCCGATCTACGACCCGCACTACATCCCTGCTGCCGGCGGCGCTTCGGCGACCAACGGCACCTGGCTCGGCCAGGGCTTCTCGCTCTACCTCGGCCAGGACGCCAAGGCGATCCCTGCGGTCAAGACCTTCAACACCTGGATCCAGAAGACCCACCCAGGCTTCAAGCCAGACCTCTTCACCCTCTACGGCTGGGCATCGGCTCAGCTCTTCACGCAGGCGCTCAAGAGTGCCGGTTCGAGCCCGACCCGTGGCAAGGTCCTCGCAGCTCTCAAGAAGGTCACCAAGTTCACGGCCAGCGGCCTGATGGCCCCGCAGAACCCGGCCAAGAAGATCCCAGGCAACTGTGTCGTGATGGCGCAGATCAAGAACGGCAACTTCACTCGTGTCGCTCCCACCACCAAGGGCTGGGACTGCAGCCAGCCCTACTACTCCCTGCACCACGGGGCTCTGCCGAAGGTGAACCCTTAGGTCGACGGGAGGCCCGAGGAACTACGAGCCCTGAGCAGATGGCAGAGCAGGTGACCGCTTCATGACGACGTTTCTGACCTTCACGGTCATCGGCATCGTCTCGGGCGCCGTCTATGCCATCGTCGCCACGGGGCTCGTGGTGACGTACACCACCACCGGGGTCTTCAACTTCGCTCACGGGGCGGTGGCGATGTTCGCCGCCTTCAGCTACTGGCAGATGACCCAGTCATGGGGCTGGAACTCGCTGCTGGCACTCGTCGTCGTCTTGTTCATAGAGGCGCCGCTGCTGGCGCTCTTCGTCGAAGAGACCTATATGCGGCGCCTCTATGGCGCGACCGTGGTGCGGAGCCTGATGGTCTCCTTGGGCCTCCTGCTCATCCTGGTCGGCCTGGCACAGGCCATCTGGCCCGCCGAGCAGCGCTCGTTGCCGGAGTTCTTCGCCGGGCACACCGTGTCGCTGTTCAACGTGGTGATCACCTATCACCAGGTGATCGTCGTCATCGTGGCGATCCTCATCGCCATCGGCCTTCGGATCTACCTTCGCCAGGTCCGCTCGGGCATCGCCATGCGAGCGGTGGTCGATGACCCCGACCTTCTCGCCATGGCCGGCGCTTCGCCACGTCGCGTGGCTCGCTCTGGCTGGATCCTCGGGTTCTTCTTGGCGGCGCTGGCGGGGATCCTGATCAGTCCCGAGCTCCAGGTCCAAGGACTCGACATCAACTTCCTCACCCTGCTGGTGGTCAACGGGTATGCGGCGGCCATCGTCGGCCGACTTCGGAACCTGCCGTGGACCTTCGCCGGTGGCATCGCCCTCGGGCTCGCAGAGGCCTATGCCACGGGCTACCTCCCAGGGCACATCCCGGTGAACCTCGTCAGTGAGATCTCGGTGCTCACCCCGGTGGTCTTCTTGTTCGTCGCGCTGCTCGTCGTCCCCTCGAGCCGACTTCGCGCTGTCGGCCGGCTCACGGTGGCGACGCCACCGCGGGTCGCCTCGCTGGTCGAGTCGATCAGGGGCAGCGTGCTCTTCGTGGCGATCGCTGTCGGCGCCACCTTCGTGCTCGGCGGCTCGATGATCGGGTCGGTGACCCAGGGCCTCGCACTCGGGATCGTGGCGCTGTCACTCATCTTGGTGACTGGCTATGCCGGGCAGGTCTCACTGTGCCAGCTCACCTTCATGGGCATCGGCGCCTTCGTCATGTCGAAGGTCGCCTCTGGGGGGGCCTCATGGTGGGGTCTGATCATCGGGGTGCTCGTGTGCGCGGCCGTCGGCGCCATCGTCTCGCTCCCAGCCCTTCGCCTGCAGGGCCTCTACCTGGCGCTGGCCACCCTGGCCTTCGCACAGGCGGCGTACTACGGCTTCTTCTCGAATATCAGCTTCATCCCCCAGGGCGGTGCGGTGCCGGTCGGTCGCCTCTCGATCCCTGGCATCTCGACGTCGGGTGACAAGGCCTACATGGTCTTCGTCGCTGTGGCCTTCGTTCTCTGCGCCATCGGGGTCCTGGCGATCCGGCGCAGCGTCTGGGGCCGCCGTCTCGTGGCGCTCAACGACTCGCCTGCCGCTTTCGCCACGCTCGGCATGAGCCCACAGCTCTCGAAGATGCTCGTGTTCGCCGCCTCGGCCGCGCTGGCCGGCATCGGTGGAGTCCTCTACGCAGGTCAGCCGCTGGCGCTCAACGCCAACGATGTCCAGATGTTTGCCAGCCTCGAGCTCGTGCTCTTCGTCACCATCTTCGGCATCCGCACCGTGACCGGTGCGGCGCTCGGCGGCTTGGCGGCCGCACTCCTCCCGCTGGCGAGTTCGCACCTGCCGTGGTGGGGAACAGGCCTGACCGGCGTCGCGGCTGGTGTCGGTATCTCGCTGATGGCGAACGTTCCCGACGGCGTCCTCGGTGTGCCGTGGTTGGTCCGCAACGTCCGGATCCCGGGGATCTCGCCGAGGCGTGCGCCATCGATCGAGGCGGTCCAGGGTGCCTGAGATGGTCGAGACGAGCGCGCTTGAGGTCAGGGGGGTGTCGGTTACCTTCGGTGGCATTGCAGCCCTCCAGGGTGTGAACCTCGACGTCCGCCCGGGCGAGGTCACCGGCCTGATCGGGCCGAATGGTGCGGGCAAGACCACCTTGTTCAACGTGATTAGCGGCCTGCAGCGGCCCGACTCCGGCGAGGTCCTGCTTGACGGCCGAGACGTGACCAAGCTCGGGACCAACCGCCGTGCTCGACTCGGCCTCGCACGGACCTTCCAGCGCCTTGAGCTCTTCGGCTCCCTCTCGGCTCGAGACAACGTCCAGGTCGGCCTCGATGCCCGGCGCGACAAGGGCGACCTGACGGCGCAGGGCCTGCTCCATCGGGTAGGGGTTTCAGCAGACGCAGATCGCCAGGTCTCGACTCTCCCGACAGGTGAGGCGCGCCTGGTCGAGCTGGCGCGAGCCCTGGCCATCGATCCGAAGCTGATCCTTTTGGACGAGCCCTGCTCAGGCCTCGATGACAATGAGACTCACCTGCTCGGCAACCTGCTCAGGGAGCTCGCCGACGAGGGCAGGGGTGTGCTGCTCGTCGAGCACGACATGTCCATCGTCCTGACCATCTGTGATCGCATCTTCGTTCTCGATTTCGGGGAGCTCATTGCGTCGGGGACGCCGGCAGAGATTCGTCGAGACCCTCGGGTCCAGGCTGCCTATCTCGGCACAGCGCCCGACCCGTCGGAGCCAGAGGCATGAGGACGCCACCGCTCACCACTGCGCCTCCCCTGGTCCTCTCCGGAGTCCGGGCTGCCTATGGCCGCATCGAAGTCGTCCACGGCGTCGACCTGTCGGTGCCGGCAGGGAGCGTGTTCGCCCTCTTGGGCCCGAACGGCGCTGGCAAGTCGACCCTGCTCAAGGTGATCAGCGGCCGCATGCGCCAGACGGCCGGCACCGTGGCGATCGGTGACATTGACCTCAAGCGTCCGACACCGGCGGCGCTGGCGAAGCTTGGCGTCTGTGCCATTCCCGAGGGAAGAGGCGTGTTCCCCAACCTGACGGTGCGCGACAACCTGCTGATATGGAGCTATCAGGGCGTCTCGGCGTCGAAGGTGGAGGAGATCGCCTACGAGCGCTTCCCCAAGCTCAAGGAGCGTCGACGCCAGCTCGCCGGCACGCTGTCGGGCGGAGAGCAGCAGATGCTGGCCATCGCCCGGGCACTGGCCGGCGATCCGAAGGTGCTGCTGCTCGATGAGCTCTCGATGGGGCTGGCGCCGCTGGTCGTCGCAGAGCTCTACGAGCTCGTGGGCCAGATCGCTTCGCGTGGGGTGACCGTGGTCTTGGTCGAGCAGTTCGTGACCATGGCCGTCGAGGTCGCCACCGACGCGGCGATCATGCTTCACGGGGCGATCCACGCCACGGGCAGCCCTCAGGAGATGGGGGCCATGGCCGCGCAGGCGTACCTCGCCGATGGCGGGGCCTGACCCCCACGCCGAGCTGCTCTCGGCCTGGTCGGACTCAGTGCTCGAGGTCCATCACGACGGTGATCTCGCACACCCCTCGGCCGTCGCCGCATCCCACGGTGAGGTGGTCCACCTGATCACAGCGTGGAACCCAGATGCCCTCGAGCAACCAGCGGCGGCGAACCAGGCTGCCGACGAACTCTTGGTCGAGGTGCTTGAGTCCATGGGGCAGCTGCGCCACCAGGCTGTCGGTCGGAGTCGTGACGGCACCTGGCGAGAAGAAGGGTGGTGCGTGGTCGGGCTTACGAGAGATGAGGCTCGGGCGCTCGGTGCTCGCTTCGGCCAGGTGGCGGTCTATGAGGCGACGCCCGAGACCGTGCACGTGGTGTGGTGCAGCGAGGACCGGCTCGTCGACGTCACCGCCACGGTGTCAGGCCCGCTGGAGGGCTGAAGAGCTCAGCCCTCGGGCGCGACGAGGGTGATGCGTCGTTCAGGTGCGCCGATCTCGAGGAGCAGCTCCTCGGCGCCACCGGCCTCAGCGATGTCGCTGCTGGCGAGCGCGATGAGGTCGAGCACCGGCTGGTCATCGACGACGACAGCCTCTTGCACTGCGGTGCGCATCGAGCGCTTGGCCGCGGTCTTTTCTCGACGGATCGCAGCCAAGACCTCGGCGGCGGCAGGGAAGACGCCGGGGATCCGCTCTCCTTGGGTGGCGAGCTCGTCGACCGTCGGCCATGCCGAGTTGTGCACGGAGCCGACCTGCCACCACCGCCAGACCTCTTCGGTGACGAAGGGGAGGAAGGGGGCGAAGAGTCGGAGCAGGACGCTGAGCGATGCAGCCAGCGCTGCCTGCGCTGACACGGTCGCCTGGCTCGAGGGATCGCCATAGGCACGGGTCTTGACCAGCTCGACATAGTCGTCGCAGAACCGCCAGAAGAATCCCTCGGTCCGCTCGAGCGCCCGGGCGTAGTCGAAGCCCTCGAAGGCCTCTGTGGCCTCGGCCACGAGCTCAGCGAGCTCGCCGAGCAGGTCGACGTCCATCGGCTCGGTGACCTGGTCGACTGAGGGCACCGGATTGTCGCCGAGGCGGCCTAATGCGAAGCGCGAGGCGTTGAGGATCTTGATCGCCAGGCGGCGACCGACCTTCATCTGTGCGTCGTCAACGGCGGTGTCGGTGCCCGGACGGCCAGAGGCGGCCCAGTAGCGGACAGCATCGGCGCCGTGGGCCTCGAGCAGTGGCATCGGCGTGACGACGTTGCCCTTGGACTTCGACATCTTCTTGCGGTCGGGGTCGAGGACCCAGCCTGAGATGGCAGCGTTGCGCCAGGGAAGCTCGTGGAACTCGAGCTCGGAGCGCACGACGGTCGTGAAGAGCCAGGTCCGGATGATCTCGTGGGCCTGTGGCCGAAGGTCCATCGGGAACACGCGTGCGAAGAGGTCCGGGTCGTCCTCCCAGCGTCCGGCGATCTGGGGGGTGAGCGAGCTGGTCGCCCAGGTGTCCATGACGTCGGGATCACCGACGAAGCCGTTGGCCTGGCCCCTCGACGTGGCGTCGTAGCCTGCCGGGACGTCGGTCGATGGATCGATTGGCAGCTGGTCCTCGTTAGGCACCAGGGGGTGCTCGTGGTCGACCGTGCCGTCGGCCAGCACCGGGTACCAGACCGGGAAGGGGACCCCGAAGAAGCGCTGGCGCGAGATGTTCCAGTCGGAGTTCAGTCCCTCGACCCAGGTGCGGAGCCGGTGCGACATGTAGTCGGGGTGCCAGGAGATCTGCTCGCAGCGCTCAAGGAGCACCTCGCGCATCGGCACGGTCGAGACGAACCACTGGCGAGAGGTGACGATCTCGAGCGGTCGATCGCCCTTCTCGAAGAATTTGACCGGGTGTGTGATCGGCCGCGGCTCGCCGAGGAGCTCGCCGTGCTCCTCGAGCAGCTCGACGATGCGGGCCTGAGCCTGCTTGACCGTCTTGCCCTCGAGCTCGGCGTAGATCGCACGGGCGCCGGCTACGTCGTCGCACTCCCAGCCAGGCTCGCCGAAGGGGGCGATGCCCATCCGCCCCTCGCGGGTGATGAGGGTCCGAGTCGGCAGATCGAGCTCTCGCCACCAGATGACGTCGGTGGTGTCGCCGAAGGTGCAGATCATGGCGATGCCGGAGCCCTTCTCAGGGTCGGCGAGCTCATGGGCGAGCACAGGGACCTCGACGCCGAAGAGCGGCGAGCGCACCTTCGTGTTGAACAGTGGCTGGTAGCGCGCATCGTCGGGATGGGCGACGAGCGCCACGCACGCGGGGAGCAGCTCAGGACGGGTGGTCTCGATCTCGACCGCGCCTTGGCCGTGGCTGCGGGCGAAGCCCAGCCGGTGGTAGGCACCAGGACGTTCCCGATCCTCGAGCTCCGCCTGGCTCACTGCGGTGCGGAAGTCGACGTCCCAGAGGGTCGGTGCCTCAGCTTGGAAGACCTCGCCTCGCTCGAGCTGACGGAGAAAGGCACGCTGCGAGGCCCGCTGCGCGGTCTCGCCGATGGTGGCGTACTCCAGGCTCCAGTCGACGCTCAGGCCGAGTGCGCGCCACAGCGCTTTGAAGATCTCCTCGTCGGTGGTGGTCAGCTTCAGGCAGAGCTCGACGAAGTTCGGCCTCGAGATCGAGATGCGCTCCTTGCCGGGCTCCGCTGGTGGGACGAAGTCGGCGTCGTAGGGGAGCGAGGGGTCGCAGCGGACGCCGTAGAAATTCTCCACTCGCCGCTCGGTCGGTAGCCCATTGTCGTCCCACCCCATCGGGTAGAACACGGCCTTGCCTCGCATCCGCTGGAACCGGGCGATGGCATCGGTGTGGGTGTAGCTGAAGACGTGGCCGATGTGCAGCGAACCCGACACGGTGGGTGGTGGTGTGTCGATGCTGAAGACCTGGTTCCTCGCCGCGGTGGCGTCGAAGGCGTAGGTTCCCTCATCGGCCCAGACGCCCGCCCAGCGCTCCTCCAGGCCCTCGAGCGCCGGCTTCTCGGGGATGGCGCGCTCGGTTGGGTCGCTTGGGGTCGGGGCAGGGCTCATGGTCGCAATAGCCTAGAGCGATGCTGAACCTCCACGACACTGCGACCGGTCAGGTCCGACCACTCGCGCTCCGCGACGAGGGCAAGGTGTCGATGTACGTGTGTGGCCCGACGGTCTACGACCTCCCGCATCTTGGCCACGGGCGCTTCACGCTCGTCTTCGATGTGCTGCGTCGCTACCTCATCGCCCGCGGGCTCGAGGTCACCTATGTGTCGAACATCACCGACATCGACGACAACATCATCGCCAAGGCGCTCAAAGAAGGCCGCAGCGAGACCGAGGTCGCTGCTGAGTTCGAGGCTGAGTGGTGGGCGGCGATGGACCGGCTGGGCGTCCTGCGGCCAGATGCCACGCCACACGCCACGGAGTTCGTCACCGGCATGATCGCCACCATCAACGAGCTGCTGGACAGCGGCGTCGCCTACCGCACGAGCGACGGCGTGTATCTCGACACTTCCACCGTCGAGGGCTACGGACTCCTGGCCGGACAGCCGCTCGAGAGCTTGAGAGCTGGTGCTCGGATCGAGGCCGATGAAGAGAAGCGATCGCCGCTCGATTTCGCCCTCTGGAAGGCTGCCAAGCCCGAGGAGCCCGCTTGGGAGGCACCCTTCGGGGCAGGTCGGCCCGGGTGGCACACCGAGTGCGTGGTCATGTCGCTGAGCCTCTTGGGCGATGGCTTCGATCTGCACGGTGGCGGTCTCGACCTCAAGTTCCCCCACCACGAGAACGAACGAGCTCAGTCGGTCGCCTTGGGCCGGCCATTCGCCCAGCACTGGGCCCACAACGGCTGGGTCATGGTCGACGGCGAGAAGATGAGCAAGTCGCTCGGCAACTTCACCTCGCTGACCGACCTGCTGGCCAAGGCTGACGGACGTGCCTATCGGCTGCTCGTGCTCCGCTCCCACTATCGAGCGCCTATCGAGGTGACCACGGACACCATCGCCGATGCTGAGCGCGGCCTCGGCCGGCTCGACACCCTTGCGAGGCGGATGGATCTTGCCGCCACGCCATCGCCGGTCGTCCTCGGCGAGATCGACGGACTTGATCCTCAGGCGATCGAGCGCTTCGTCGAGCTGATGGACGATGACCTCCAGACTCCTCAGGCCCTTGGCCTCGTCTTCGAGCTCGTCGGCGAGGCGAACACTGCACTCGATGCCGGCGACGACGAGCGGGCTGGACAGCTCGGTGCCACGGTGGTGGCACTCGCGGGTGCAATGGGGCTGGAAATAGGCTGGTCGACCGACGAGATCGACGTGGCAACCCTGGCGCTGGCTGCCGAGCGAGATGAGGCAAGGGCGGCCAAGGACTTCGTGAGATCAGACGAGATTCGCGAGCAGCTCCAGGCGGCTGGATGGGTGGTCGAGGACACGCCCGAGGGGACCTCGCTCCACCGCTGAGAGGTGACCAGGATGGGCCGACAGGGTCCCAGGTGGCCCAAGGTGCCCGTCGACTTGTTACTATCCGGTAACAAGAGGCCGTCCGGCGTCTTGTCGCTTGTCAACCACAGCTCGCCGATCTGCGCGGGCAAACCCCCCGGAGGTGACCATGGCTGAGTTCTCGATGGAGCTCAACGAGGATCAGAAGACCGTGCAGTCGTGGGTTCACGACTTCGCCGAGAACGTGATGCGGCCAGCTGCACACGAGTGGGACGAGCGCGAGGAGACCCCGTGGCCCATCATCGAGGAGGCGGCCAAGGTTGGCCTGTACTCGATGGACTTCATGGCCGACGCCTTCTCCGACCCGCAGGGTCTCAAGATGGTCATCGCCTTGGAGGAGCTCGCCTGGGGTGACGCAGGCATCTGCCTGGCCCTGATGGGCACCACGTTGGCTGTCGCGGGCATCATGGCCAACGGCACCCCGGAGCAGGCGATGGAGTGGATCCCGCAGTGCTTCGGCACCCCGGACGACCTCAAGCTCGCCGCTTTCGGCGTCTCTGAGCCAGACGCTGGCTCTGATGTCTCGTCGCTGAAGACCCGCGCGGTCTACGACGAGGCCACCGACGAGTGGGTCCTCAACGGCACGAAGACCTGGATCACCAATGGTGGCATCGCCAACACGCACGTCATCGTGGCCTCGGTCGACCCTGAGCTGCGTGGCCGTGGCCAGGCGTCGTTCATCGTGCCCGAGGGGACTAAGGGCATCTCGATGGGACAGAAGTTCCAGAAGATGGGTATCCGTGCCAGCCACACCGCCGAGGTGGTCCTTGACGACTGCCGGATCCCCGGCTCGATGCTGCTCGGTGGCAAGGACAAGCTCGACGAGAAACTCGCTCGTGCTCGCGAGGGCAAGAGGTCGGGTGGCCAGGCTGCGATGAAGACCTTCGAGGCAACTCGCCCGTCGGTTGGCGCGCAGGCACTCGGGATTGCCCGTGCGGCCTACGAGTACTCGCTCGAGTACGCCAAGGAGCGCCAGCAGTTCGGCCGAGCCATCATCGAGAACCAGGCGATTGCGTTCAAGCTCGCCAACATGAAGACCCAGATCGATGCAGCCCGCCTGCTGGTCTGGCGTGCCGCCTGGATGGGCGCCACCGGCGTGCCCTTCGAGAACGGCGAGGGATCGATGTCGAAGTGGTTCGCGTCGGAGACCGCGGTCAAGGTG
>CAITOG010000246.1 GCA_903893955.1 uncultured Actinomycetes bacterium | reverse complement strand
GCTTCGATGGCCCGACTAACCCGTGGACCCTCCAAGTGACACCACTTCAGGGGACGTCAACACCGGCCCCGCCCTCTCCCGCTCCGGGGGGTAATCCCCCATGAGGGAATCGAGAGAGGTCCTCCGCGGTGACGAGGCCCAAAATTCGTTGCCAAATCTGACGCAAGCAGGACCGTTGCATATATGCTTACAGCCATGACAGACGCCGCAACACTCCTTAGGTCGGCTCGGGAAAGTTCGGGGCTCTCTGCTCGTGCGTTGGCTCAGCGCGCCGGGGTGGCCTTCTCAACCGTCACGCGGATCGAGGCTGGAAGCGTTGACCCCACCTTCGAGATGCTCCAGCGCCTCATCGACGCAGCAGGTCAGCATCTCGTCGTCACCACGGAACCCTCGCCCGACAACGGGGTCCCTCGACTCTCCGAACTTCGGGATGCTTGGCACGAGACCACTTTCGGTGACGAACCAGACTGGACTCGCTTCCGCTCTTTTCTCGACCGACTAGCGATGCGGCCCGATGAGGCTGCCCCAGCAATCAGAAACCAGCCGGGACCGAGTGGATCCCCGCTCATCGACACGCTCCTCGCTGGCATCGCCGAGAAGGTCGCCCATGACGTTGGGATAACACCTCCCCTCTGGACGCGCCGCACTGCGGCGCTCGATGAGCCATGGACCGCTCCGGGAACACCTCGCATGCAGGCTCGTTGGAGAGAGAGCACTCCGCCGGAGCTTCTTGAGCGCGGACTCCTCATCGATGAGGAGAGCCTGTGGCGCGACCGAACGACTGTCGGTGTCTGAAGACAGCCTTGGTGCCAGCGATATCTCCTCCCTTCTCAAGGAAGTAGCGAGGGAACTCGGCCCCAAAGGACCCCAACACGTGATCCTCGTTGTTGGAGGATCGCTCCTAGCACTGCACTACCTTCGTGACTCGACGCGTGACGTTGACAGCGCTAAGCGTCTCGCCACCGAGGTCAAGAGCGCAGTCAGTGTCGTGGCTGAACGCCATGGACTGGCTCCTCTGTGGATGAACGACCATGCCGCTCCCTATAGGCCACTCACACTTCGGGAGAAAGAGTGCGACATCCTTCTCGCAGAAGGCAGGCTGCGCGCTCTCGGTGCACCTCTCCGCATCGTCTTCATCATGAAGCTCTATGCAAGTCGAAGGAGAGATGCCGAGGACCTCAAGAGGCTCTGGACACTCTGCCAGTTCGAGTCAGCGGAAGAGGCTGTTGAGTTCTTCTACGAGTCCTATCCGCACGAGGAGAGAAATCCATACTTGGCAGATCACATCAGGACTGTGACCTGACTGATGAAGAGTCGGGTGGAGCGTTCTCGCACGGCCTCGCAATCACCACAACCACCCCACAATGCACGAAGTCCCGGTCATCGCCTCCCTGAGGAGACAAGACCGGGACTTCGGTGCAGAAGAAGCCCTACTTAGGTGCTTCTCCTTTAGTGGCGGGGGTGGGATTTGAACCCACGACCTTCGGGTTATGAGCCCGACGAGCTACCAGACTGCTCCACCCCGCGTCGTGAGATGCATCCTATCGGTCGAAGGCGCTGAGCGCCAAGCGGCCGTTGGGTTACTGGAGGAGCGCGCCTCGGTAGCATCGGTCCATGGACGTCTTCTGGCTCGATGGAATGGCTTCGTCGCCGACCGGTGGGACCGTGGCGCTCTCCTCGTCGTCCACTTCCTCTCTCCACCTTGGACGCTCGTGAGCGACGACCCCACGAACGCCGACCTCGACGAGCTCCTCGCCGAGGTCGCCCGACTCAAGACGGAGAACGAGCGCCTGCGTGCAGAGCTCCGGCGTGCAGCGCACGCCGACCACGAGACGCCACCCCACTATCTCTAGCAACGAGCCTGAACGCAGGTTCGATGGCAGGATGGTCCGAGCCCGAGAAGGAGGGACACATGTCTGCTGCAAGCGAGAAGGCTGCTGCTTCATTCAGCGCCGCCATCGGTGAGAGCGAAGGAACCGGCGAGTGGTTCACCGTGACCCAAGCGGACATCGACACGTTCGCCGACGTCACGAGGGACCATCAGTTCATCCACGTTGACCCCGAGGCCTGTGCCGCCATGTCGCCGTGGGGAGTGCCCATCGCCCACGGCTTCTTGACCCTCTCGATGCTCACGCACCTCTCGAGCTCGATTCCCGTCGACACGAGCCGCCTGGAGGGGATCGTGATGGGCGTCAACTACGGCTTCGACAAGGTGCGCTTCGTGTCACCGGTCAAGGTGAACAGCCGCATTCGCGCATCATCAACCATCGCTGCTGTCGAGCTCAAGGGCGACCAGGTCCAGGTGACCAGGTCGATGACGGTCGAGATCGAGGACTCCGACAAGCCTGCACTCGTCGCCGACTGGATCACTCGCCTCGTCTACGGCTGAGCGAAAGATCAGCCGAGCGCGGGATCTCCCAGATACGCGGCAAGGGCATTCCTGCGCTTCACCGCGAACTTGGCCGCCATTCTCGTGCCGCGGTCCCAGACCACGAAGGCGAGGGGCAGGGCCACCGCGCACCCGATGATCAAGGCCACGAGGGTCGCTGACGAGTCGCTCAGGCGGACCTTGAGGATCGCCAGGGTAGCGATCAGCGGCAAAAGGGCGACGAGCCCGAACAGGGGGACGACGGCATAGGGCAGGATGCACAGCGTCCCCCAGCGCAGCAGCATGTGACGCCAGTTCGACCGCTCTTCCCAACGCTCGGCAAGCGGGATGGGGTGGTACGGCCACCAAACCCCGATCATGCACGAGATCCCGAGCGCAGCGAACGGGACGGTGGCCACCCAGACCATCGTGAGCCACATGGTGAGCCAGTGGTGGCTTGTCGCGCCCATGATTGCAGCCACGACAAGGACGATCGGCGTCACGACGACCCACAGCACCAGGTGCTTGGCGCGAAGCAGACGCTCGAGACCCACCACATCGTCGTCCTCGAGCAGCGCCAGCACCCTTGTCGCGTCGGGGGCGAGCTCGTTGGTCGACGGCACATCGGCGATCATCCAGCTGGCCATCACGACAGGGAACATGAACGCCTGGTGGAGGGTGAAGATGGCGTCGAAGAGCCTGACCGGTGAGAAGAACCAGAGGACTGAGACGAGCACGCCGTTGGCGGCGACGCAGATCAACACCTCACGAGGTGGACGCATGACCCGTCGCGCTTCGGTGAGGACATCGTGACGCAGCGCCGCCCGACCATCGCGGTCATCACCGATGCGCATGACGAACTTCGAAGCGCCCGATCAGCTTCCGGAGGCCCGGCGAGCTGACTGGGTGGCCGCCGACTTCGCCGAGGTGGCCTTCGCCTTGGCTTTCTTCGTCGTCGTCGTGGTCGTCGTCAGCGCCGAGCCCAGTGGCCTCGTGGTCGATGCTGGCGCGGTGGTCGTCGTGGTGGGCTTCGTCGAGCTCCCCGTCGAGTTCTGGGCCAGTGCCTGTGCTTGGAGCAACGCTGCATACATAGCCTGAATGTTCGACTGGTAGCCCGCCAAGTCGCCCGCCTTAAGCGCGGTCTGCGCCGCCTGGTACGACGTGGTGGCCTGATCGAGCAGCGCGGAGATGGCAGAGGGGACCTTGCCGCTCGAGGTGCCCGAGCCGCCCGAGGATCCACCCGACGGAACTGAGACATCGGCAGCCAGCACCGTACTGAGCGCGGCCGAGAGCGAGGTCTCAATGTCCACATGCGAGTTGAAGACGGCGATCACGTACTTGAGCTGCGGCAGCGAGTTCGACGAGCTGGTCACGTAGAGGGGTCTGACGTAGAGCATGGACTGGTTGATCGGGATCATCAGGGTGTTGCCGAGCAGCACGCTCGAGCCGTGCTGGTCGAGCGGTGTGATGATCGACGAGACCTTGGTGTTCTGCTGGATCTCAGAGTCGGCCATGACGGGTCCGATGGTGTTCTGGCCCGATGGGGTGACGTAGACAGAGAGCTTGCCGTAGTTCTTCGGATCTGACGTCGCGATCATGAACCCGGTCAGGTTCTGGATGTGGAGGCTGTTGGACTTCGGCACATAGGCGTCAGAGATGGTGAAGGTCTGTGCGGTGGTCCCTGGCAGCGAGTTGACTTGATAGATCGGCGCCATCCGCTGTGCCGAGGATGTGACGACGAATCCCTGTGAGTTCACAGTCTGGCTGATCGCCAGGGTCTGGCTCGGCGAACCCGCGCCCGAGGTCTGCGAGATGCTCCATGCATCGCCGGCGTTGTAGAAGGACGCCGGATTGGTGATGTGGTAGCGGCCGTAGGTCGCCACCTGGGCGGCGAAGATGTCCTCTGGGTAGCGAAGGTGGCTTCGGAGCTGCGTCGACATCTTCGACATCGGCGTGAAGAGGTTGGGGAACACCGACTCCCAGGCCTTGATGACCGGGTCCGACTGGTCCGTCACGTAGAGGGTCATCTTGCCTGAGTAGGCGTTGACCACGACCTTCACCGAGTTGCGGACGTAGTTGTAGCTACCCGGCAGGCCGCTGCCAGGGGGAACCTGGAGGTTGCCGGCGTTCTGGCTGTAGGGGTAGCGATCGGTCGTCGTGTAGCCGTCGAGCACCCAGTTGATCTGGCCGTTGATCAGCACCGAGTAGGGGTTGTGGTCGAAGGAGAGGAACGGCGCGGCCTTGTTCGCCATCGCCCCGACGTCCCTGACGAACATGATCCGGCTGTTGTTCGTGATCAGGTTCGAGATGAGGAGATTGAAGTCGCTGAGCCGGAGCGCGAAAGCGGCTCGTCGGAGGAATCCGGTGATCTTGACACCGCCGTCGCCGGTGTAGTGGTTCGTGATGTCGATGCCAGATGGTGTCTGGTAGTCGAGCTCGGGCTGCTTGGTATTGGCGACGACCCAGCCAGGGTTGTTCAGGCCGAAGAAGACACCTGCCTGCGAGATCGACGGCAGACCACCAGTCGAGACCGGCGGCACGTTGCTGACGTCGAAGATCGGGTTGCCGTTCGGCAGCACCTGGTTGGCCTCGGCGATGGCCATGCCGGTGCCGTGGGTGTACTCCAAGTGATCGTTGACCCAGCTCTGCGCCGGCAGGCCGCTGGTGTTGAGCTGGCGCACGCCTGAGAGGGTGGGCGTCACCTTGCCGTTGACCGTGTAGCGATCCACGCCGAGCGAGGGGAAGATGTAGTACGGCCGGAGGCCCTGGAGCTTCTGGAAGGTCTGGAGCGAGATCTGGGGGTCTGGATCCCAGAGGCGGATGTTGGCCAGGGTGGCGGCGTTGGCGGTGAGCTCAGCCTGGGTTGGCACCGCGCTCCCGTTGAAGGGATGCGAAGCGACGTTGTTGACCGCATAGGCCGCTCGAGTCGCGGCGATGTTGCGTGAGATATAGGGCCTCTCGAGCGAGCTCTGCGCCGGCGTCACCTTGAGGGTCTGGAGCAACGCGGGGAACAAAACGCCGATGATGAGCGCCACGAACGCCCAGAGGCCGATGGCCAGGACCGGCAACGTCCAGCCCTGCCGCCAGATGTTGAAGAGCAGGATCGCGGCGCACAGCAGCGAGATCCAGAACAGAAGCGACATCGCTGGGAGTCGAGCGTGCACATCGGTGTAGGTGGCGCCTTCGACGTAGCCATTGGTCGAGGTGGTCAGCGCGTAGCGCTCTAAGAGGTAGCCAAGTGCCTTGACGATGGCCAGCAGCGCGACGAGGACCGAGAGGTGGACCTTCACCGGTGGTCGTACCCGTGGCGAGACACGCTGCCCCCGGATCCCGCCGTTGAGGTAGTGGAAGATGCCGGTGGCGATGGTCATCAGCACCAGCACCACGGTGAACCAGGAGACGAGGAACTGGAGGAAAGGCAGACGGAAGACGTAGAACCCGACGTCAAGGCCGAACTGCGGGTCCTTGGTGCCGAAGGACTTGGCGTGGGAGAAGAGCAGGTAGTTCTGCCACTGGCCGATGGCGCTCGACCCGGCGCCGATGCCGAGGATGATGGCCAGCCCCAAGTACAGCCGACCGGTGTAGGGGCGGACCGCGTCCTGGTAGCGACGGACCATCTCGTCGTCCGGATCGGTGATGCTGGCTGTCCGAGCAATCCTGTCGACGATGTGGAGATTGACCCAGAGCCCCACAGCGAAGAGCACGCCGAAGACCAGCAGCAGGCCGATCTTCACGCCGAGCAGCGTCGTGAAGACCTGGTGCTGATCGATAGAGCTGAACCACATCGAGTCGGTCCACAGGCCTGCGAGCGATCGGAGCGACCCGAGCAGCACCACGATGGCGAGCACCGCGACGATGAGGACGATCCGCCGGCGACGGCGTCTTGGCTGGTGGTCGGCCGCGAGGTCCTCGGGAGATCGCATCAGAGGGTCAGCCTAGGCCGATCCAGACAGCGTGGAGCCGTCGGGCCGATGGTCACCCCGCAGGCAGGATGGCGCAGCGACAGCCAGGGTGTGCCGGTGGGTAGGCCTGCCCGGTTGGGAACGTGGCGCCGGCCCTCACAGGGCCCTCGAGTGCGTTGTCTGCACAATCAGCGCATGGCTCGCCGGTGGTCGCCGCTGCCCATCGGACCGTTCCATCACCGACCACGGCGACCGTGGCTGCCCCGAAGGCCTCGACCGCAGCGTCAGAGACCGCGCGGTCGATCCGCGCGCCTCGAAGCTCCCGGTAGGCGCCGTTGACCTCGACCGTGGGGTCCTGGGACGCCAGGCTCTCGATCACCCGGCGCCGAAGCGGCACCACGATGTTGCGGGCGAGCTCCTCGGCGATCACCTGGACCGCGCCATCAGAGAGGCCCGGCCCCTCCGGTGCACCTCGCTGGACGCAGAAGTCCTGGGCTGCGTTCGCCGCGTCCCGAAGTGGATCGACCGCTGCGCCGGCGTAGCGAGCCAGCTGATCGGGCTCTGGCTCGAGGTCCGCCTCGGTGACCCCACCGGCTCGAAGCTGGTCGAGCAGCTGATTCTGCTCGTCCTGGATGATCCGCTTCACCTTCCGAGCAAGCGCGCCCTGCGGGGCCTCGAGGAGACCGTCGCGTGTGGCGACCTCTTCGGCATCGGGACCATCGAACGACCCTGTCGGTGTCTCGTCATCGAGGTTCGCTGCAGGCTCGCCGTCGTGCGCGCTCGCTCGGATCTTGGCGAAGAGCTCTTCGACGACGCCCTCGGTCTCAGGATCTGGCGCCGGTGCGTCGGGGACCACGGTCTGCTCGTCGAGGGCGGCTGCCTCGAGTGATGCCTCGGCCTCAGCGTCCTCCTGGATCGCCTCTGCCGTCGGCTGCCGTCGAGCGACCTCCTCGGCCGCTGCACGAGCAGCCGCATCAGAGCTCTGCAGCTCCGCGGTCACACGGTCGACCGTGTCACGGACCGCGACGACAGAACGTGCGATCTCATCACGAGCGGCTCTGAGCTGCTCGATCTGGAGGTGCATGGTGCGACGCCGGGTGCTCATGTCGGCAAGCACCGAGGCGCGGGCCTCTTGGGCCTGCTCGATCATCTTGCGTCCCTGCTCCCTCGCACGGGCGACGAGGGTCTCCCCGTCGGCACGGGCCTGGAGGAGGATGCGCTCGGCAGTCCTGGCGGACTCCTGCTCAAGGTTCGTCGCTGCGATCTCGGCGTCAGCGACCCGGGTCGAGGCTCGCTGCTCGGCCTCGATAGCAGCAGCGGTGATCCGAGACTGGGCGGACTTCAAGAGCTCGGCGGCCTGGGCCTGCGCGCTCTCGAGGACCTGTCGAGCCTCTTCGTGGGCGGTCCTCAAGATCTCGCCGCTCTGCTGGCCGAGGGCGGCGGTCAGGTTCGCCTCGTCGATGACAGGGTTCTTCGCCCGATCCTCGGCGGCAGCCACCGCTCGACGCATCTCGGCCTCTCGGACCTCCCACGCGTCGAGCTCTCTCGACACGAGGTCGAGGAAGCTCCTGACCTCTTGGGGATCGAAGCCCCTGCGGACCACTGCGAATGAGGCTCGCTGTGCGTCTGCGGCGCTCAACCTCGACGATGAGATGCTGGAGTAGTCCTCGGCCATGGCCAGAGCCTACGACGCCGAGGTGGCTGGGAGGTGCGTCTCGACGGTGCCGTTGGCGAGCTTGATCGTTCCGCCCTGGCGCATGAGCTGCGCGAGTGCCTGATTGAGGGTCCCGACCGCCACCGCATGGAGCGACGAACCGGCCAGCGACTTTGCGGGACCGACCTCCCCGACCGGCACCAAGAAGACGCTGGCGCCCTCATGGAGCACCGAGACACCCTTCTGCGGCACACCACCGACATCGCCCACGGCACCGTCCGGAGAGATGGTGCCGGTCGCCGCGATCGTCTGGCCGTGCAGCAACGTTCCCGCTGAGAGCTTGTCGATGATCCCGAGCGTCATGGCCAGTCCAGCGGAGGGACCACCGATGTTCGGCGTAGAGATGGCGACGGTGATCGGGAACTGGTAGCTCACGAAGGTCTGGATGCTGATCCCGAGGTAGCTCTTCGGCGCACCGCTCGCTCCAGGACACCCCGCGCCACCGACGTCGGTGCTCGGCCGAGGAGCGGTCGTCAGCACGATGGGTGACGGTGAACCGTAGGTGATGGTGCCGCTCCCTGAGATGGTGGCTCGTTCGACCGACAAGGAGATCTTGGTGCCTGGGTTCACATCGTGGAAGGCCCTGATGAAGCCGCACGAGGTCTTAATCTTCTTGCCATCGGCGCCCACGATCACATCAGCGACGCTGAGCGCTGGGTCTGCGGGACTCCCGGAGGCGACCGCGTCGATGACAGCGCCGGCGTTGGTTGCCGGCACCGTGTAGCCGAGCGTCCGCAGCGCGGCGTAGCGAGCGGCGTCCTTGGATTGGGCCATCTCGAGGTAGCCCTGGGCGTCGAGCTGGGACGCGCTGACCCCTGGCTCGACGAGAGCTGACTCAGGGACGATCTGCGTGTTGGAGCTGAGCTTCGCCTTGAGCCAGCTCAGCGCGTTCAGCTTGGTCAAGAGGACGTCGGTGAGCAGGATCTTGCCCTCTCCCTGCTGCGCTGGCGCCTGCGGGATCGAGATCAGCGGCCCGACAGGCTGCGCTCCCCCGGGCGAGATCGAGTAGTCGTTTGGGCTGAAGCGGGTCAGGACGACGCCGACGAGCAGGACCAAGATGATCAGGACCAGCCCGATCCGCACTACCCGTCGTGATCCGCCCTTGCGGGGAGCACGAGGTGCGTCGTCGATAGAGGGCATACTGCCGGTGTGGCTCACGATCCCGACACCGTACCGGTCAAATCGGCCGCAACGCTGCGCGCCTCGGTCATCGAGGCCGGGCACAGCGATGGTCCAGAGGGGCTCAGGATCCTTCGCGAAGGGCTAGCCAGCGATGATGCGATGGTCCGTTCGTCTGCCTTGAGCGGCCTCGATCGTCGAGGTGCGCTGAGTGAAGAGGTCCTTCAAGCGGCGCTCGGCGACGCCGACGCGGAGGTCCGCATCCGAGCCGCCCAGATCGCAGGCTCGGAAGGATGGTCGTCGAACATCGACATCGCCCTCAAGCAGGCGCTCCAAGATCCTCATGACCTGGTGGTCATCGCCGTGCTGGTTTCATTGGCCGATCGCAGGCCTCCAGGTGTGGTCGACGTCGTCGTCGCACTCGCCGGCGACGACGAGCGACCCTTGGTCATGGAGGAGGCGGTCGCTTCGCTCGGCGCGCTCGGCGATCCACGCGGGCTTGGCGCCGTCCTGGCTGCGACATCGGGAAAGCCCGCGTTGCGACGCCGCTGCGTCGCTGCACTCGGTGGCTTCGAGGGCGCCGACATCGAAGACGCGCTCGATCGCCTCAGCGAGGATCGTGACTGGCAGGTGCGCCAAGCGGTGGCCATGCTGCGGCGCGAGCCGTTCGACGAGGACTCAGCGGTCAGCTGAGGCGAACAGCGGGCGGAGCCGGTCGAGGTCTTCGAGGCAACGCCCAGCCCCCTCGACGACCACGTGCTCCGGATCGCTTACTGCCCTGACCGGCACCGAGATCCCAGCCTCGAGCAGCGCCGGGAAGCCATCGAGCCGCGACCCGCCACCGATCAGGTGGATGCCCTCGAAGATGGCGTCTTGCGCGAGCTCCGGAGGTGCGTCAGCGAGGCAGCTGGCCGCTCCCTGGACCATCTGTGCCGCCAGGTCACTGATCGCTGCCGACACAAGGGTCGACGACACCTGCCCAGTGTCGGGGATCCCAGTCTGGGTCTGGCGACCGTGCAGTTCGGCGATGACCTCTGCTCGCCCAGGATCGACCGAGGCGATCTTCCACTTGAGATCCTCAGCGAGCTGCTCTGACACCACGAGGTCGAGCTTCTGGCGGACCTGGGACGCAATCGCTCGATCGAGATCTCGTCCGCCGATGCGAAGCGCCTTGAGCGCGACCACGCCACCAAGCGAGATCATCCCCGTCTCGCACGTCCCCGCGCCGACGTCGACCACCACCGAGCCCATCGGCTCGTTGATGGGAAGTTCCAAGCCGATCGCCGCCGCCATCGTGGACTCGAGGAGGAAGACCTGCCCGGCACCCGCTCCTCTGACCGCCTGCTTGAGCGCACGCCGTTCGATCGAGGTGGCAGCAGCTGGCACCGTCATCAGGACCCGAAGCCGGCCGAGCCGGCCGACGCCACACCGAGCCAACACAGAGCGCAGCATGCGCTCAGCCATGTCGAAGTCGCTGATCGCACCTTGGTTGAGCGGCCGGACCATCACCACGTGGTCTGCGGTCCGACCGACGAGCTCAGCGGCGTCGTGGCCGAGCGCCAACACGTCCCTTGTCCGGGTGTCCACCGCGGCGATCGACGGCTCGTCGTAGATCAGGCCACGGCCGCGTGCCACCACACGGGTCGACGCGGTTCCAAAGTCGATGGCGAGATCCCGGGGCACGCGCCAACTGTACGGCGCCGAGGCCGACCGTTCCTCACGGCGCGTGGTCGGTATCCTTCGGTTCGTGATCGGGGATGCCCCACAGCCCCCCGGCGACGGCGGCGATGAGGATTCGGACGAGGAGTCCGTGGACCACGACAGCCAGGACCGGGACCACGTCGGACGCCCGGCTGCCTCTGAGCGCACATGGATCCACCCTGCCGAGCTGCCCGGTCGCTCTGCGCTGACGCCAGCCCCGGCAGCGCCGCGGCGCTGGTTCATCGCCACCGCGGGCGTGGCCGCCTCTGTGCTGCTGATCGCCGGGATCTCGCTGCTCGTCGCCACCCCGCCGACGCCAGCCACCAACCCTGTCCTCACCGCTGCCCTCAGAGCAGTCCCGAAATCAGTCGCCCCGAGCGCCAAAGCCCTCAACGCGGTGAGCGCCTCGACCTCAGGTGGCGCGGTGGAGGCCACCGGCGAGGGGATCGCCCTCGTCGACACCAAGACGCTGACGACCACCATGGCCTTCGTCCCTGGCTCCACCATCAGGGCCACCACGGCCAACGGTCACCAGGTGACTGCCACGAACGTCGCCACCGACCCGGTCACCGGCATGACGGTCGCCACCTTTCCTGAACCGGTGACCACCACCACGGCCCGACCTGCTGCCCCTGTGGCCGGCGCCGACCTCACCGCCCTGGCGATCCCCCAGGGCGCTGCGAACGACACTCGGACGTGGCAGGCTGCCCACCTCGAGGCTGCGGCCACCTTGGTCGAGGTGAGCTCGACCACCCTTGGGACCATCCACGATCGCTCGTCGCTCTCCTCGACGGCGACCTCGCTGCTCGTCGCTGGCGACGGTGCGGTCGTCGGCATCTCGGACCCTGCGCTTGGAGAGGGCACCTACCTCCCCGCCGAGATGGCGGTCGAGCTCTCTCGCTCGCTCGCCCATTCTTCGACCATGACCCACGGCAAGCTGGGAATCACCGGCGCTGATGACCACGGACAAGGTGCCCAGGTCGTCGCCGTCGAGACCACCGGACCCTCTGCCGGGGCACTCCAGCACGGCGACGTGATCACCGCCGTCGACTCGAAGCCGGTCGCCTGTGCTGCCGATCTCGTCGACTCCGTCTGGGCCCGCACCGCAGGGCAACAGGTCGACCTCACCGTCGACCGACATGGCCAGACCACGCACGAGAGCGTCACGCTGGCAGCCGCCCCGTAGGATCGAGAGCACCATGGAACAACCTCAAGGCCCCTTCGACGGACTGCTCGGAGATCTGCTCAAGATCCTCGGCGGCCAAGGTGGCGGAGCTCCCTGGCTCGAATCCGCCCGTGCCCTGGCGGTCGGCGTCGCCACCGATGGGGAGACCGAGGCCAACCCCGACCCCTTGGAGCGCATCGCTCTGGAGCAGGTCGCCGATGTCGCCAAGCGCCATGTGGCCGAGCTGACCGGTACCACCGAGGTCCTCGACGTCGCGATCACGCCTGTCACCCGAGGCGTCTGGGCCCAGGCGCAGCTCGAGAGCTGGCGCCCGATGGTCGAGAAGGTCGTCTCGGCCCAAGCTGAGGCCACAGGAGCCTCCTTGGCGCAGCTCGCCGGCGATGACAGCGAGCAGGGCGTCCCGCCGATCTTCGGTCAGTTCGCTGCAACCCTCGGCCCCATGCTGCTCGGCCTCCAATTCGGCTCAGCCGCTGGCCACTTGGCCGAGCGAGCCCTCGGCACCTATGCCCTGCCACTTCCCTGGCCCTCCAACGCCGAGGTGCTGCTCGTCCCGCGCAACATCGCCTCCTTCGCTGAGGATTGGAGCCTCCCGCTCGACGAGGTGCGCCTCTTCGCCTTAACCAGAGAGCTGGCAGGGGCGGCGGTACTCGGCCGTCGAAGCGTCGCCGACAAGGTGACAGAGCTCCTCGAAGCGGCCATGCGAGACGCCATGGCAGTACAGGCATCGCTCATCGAGAAGATGACCAGCTCAGGGGATCCCGAGATGCTCAGCTCGATGCTCTCCGACCCGGACGCGCTCTTGGCTGAGCTGGCCACGCCGGGTGCAATGGCGTCATCGTCCAGCCTGACGGCAGCCACCACAGTGCTCGGGGCCTACCTCGACCACCTCGCCACGACCGTCGCCAGGCGCTTGACGGGCAGCCACGCACTCTTGGTCGAGGCCTGGCACCGGCACCGGGTCACCGATGCCAAGGGCGAGCAGGCCGCCGGCGGTCTCTTCGGTCTCGACCTGTCCGCCGAAGAGGTCGAGCGAGGACAGCGATTCATCGCCGGCGTCCTCGAGCGTCAGGGCGAGGACGGGCTGGCCAAGCTCCTGGCGTCAGGCAACAGCCTTCCCACGCCTGCAGAGGTAGATGCTCCTGGTCTCTGGCTCGAGCGTCTGGCCCTGCCGGAGATCGAGAACACCTGAGCCGTGTGGCTCAGGCCTCGGCGGCCTCGGTCGCCGGCGGCTCCTCGGGGAAGCCAAGGTCCCACTCGACCAGGATCGCCTCTCGCTCACCGTCACGATTGACTCGCTCGCGGTTGCGACGGAACTGGGGGTCGTGCGGCGGCAGCAGGACGAGGCGGGCGATGATCCGCTCCTTGAAGGCCTCGATGGCCTCCTCATCGCCCCAGATCGACTGCAGATCCCAGTGTGGCTCGACGGGGCCCAGGTAGACGATCCGGACCTGACCGATCGGCTCGACCTGCTCCTCGTCCTCTGCGATCACCTGGCTCATCGGGTCCTCCCTGGGGGGTTCGTGCTGGCCCATGCTAGTCCCCACACGGGGTCTCGCCTCGCCGAGGCCTCTCCTAAGAAACCAGTAAAGAAACCGGCCTTGAACAAAACTCTGATATAAACTCAAAGGCAAGACAGGGAGGGAAACCCATGGACGCAGTTTGGATGGAATCAGGCAAGTGCAGGGACGTAGACCCTGACACCTTCTTCCCGAGCGATGGCCTCGGGGTCATCCGAGCGCAGCGCATCTGCGCCACCTGCCCTGCCCAGGAGCAGTGCTTGGAGTACGCACTCGAGAATCACATCGACCACGGGGTCTGGGGCGGACGCTCCGAGCGCGAGCGTCGACGCATCCTCCGGGCGCGTCGCAAGCAAGGCGTGCTGGCCAACTGAGCCCCCAGCAGTCGGCGGCCTTTGAGGCTGTCGTCAACATCAGCGAGGGAAGAGATCTCGCTTGGCTTGAGCAGCTCTGTTCTGACCTGTCGGCCTGCGCGGATCTGCATACTGATGGCGACCACCATCGCAGCGTCCTGACGTTGCTGGGCGGTGGCGAACAGCTCATCGATGATGTGCTCGAGCTCGCACGTCGGAGCCTCGAGCACATCGATCTCGGATCCCACCGCGGCGTCCACCCACGTCTCGGGGCGATCGACGTCGTCCCCTTCGTCCCCTTGGGCAGTGCCACCATCGAGGACGCCGAGGGCCTACGGGATCATGCGGCGAGCCGCTTAGCCCAGGAGCTCGGTCTTCCCTGCTTCCTCTATGGACCCGACGTCGACGACGTGGGACGAACGCTGCCAGAGATCCGGCGCCGAGCCTTCGATGACCTTGGGCCCGATGTCGGTCCCGCTATCCCTCGCCACCATGCAGGTGCCGTCGCCGTCGGCGCCCGGTTGCCACTCGTGGCGTGGAACGTCTGGATCGAGGGGCTCGATCTGGCCACCACTCGTGCCATCGCTGCGTCGGCTCGATCGAAGGGTGTGCGGACGTTGGGGCTCCAGGTGGGCGACGCCACCCAGGTGTCGTGCAATCTCATCGATCCGGTCGACGAGACGCCCGCCATGGTGATCGATCGGTGCCGCCCGGCAATTGAACGAGCCGGTGGCACCATCGCCCGAACCGAGCTGGTTGGCCTTGCTCCGCTCGCCTGCCTCGAGGCTGTCGGCCCAGATCGCCTCGAGGAAACTGATCTCAGCGAGGAGCGGACGATCGAGGCAGCATGTGCTCGCCTCGGCGTCGCAATCGTCTGATCAGGCGGTCGCTGCTGCCCTGCGCTCGAGGGCACGGGCTCGGCGGAGACGACGGCGCTCCCGCTCGCTCATCCCACCCCAGATGCCGAACTTCTCGCCGTTGGCCAAGGCGTACTCGAGGCAGTCATCGCTCACGACGCAGCCCCGGCAGACCTCTTTGGCCTCACGGGTCGATGCGCCTCGCTCTGGAAAGAAGAGGTCAGGGTCAACACCCATGCAGTTCGCCTGGGTCTGCCAGCTTCGCTCTTCTTCGCCCTCTAACAGTGACAAAACGTCCATCGGTCCTCCCAGTGCACCACGATCTCGTGGCACCGATGTAACTACAACGATGTCATCTTCCGCTACTCGGGAGAAAAATGCAAGTGCGGATTGGGATTTCCGCCCGTGACATCGTCAACCTGCTGGACGCAGGAGTCGACGATGCTCGAGGAAGTCGTGAAGGACATAGCCGCCGAGGGCGTCGTTGGTGGTGTAGAAGGTGCGACCCCCATTGACCTTGGCGATCTGCTCGACGAACGGGTAGTGCGTCCGCTCGAGGTCGAGGGC